>NZ_SMKS01000017.1:0-95118 GCF_004348435.1 Saccharopolyspora terrae
GCGCGCCAACCGATACGCTTCCCACCGAGGTCTCCGGATAGATGTTGATCTTCTTCGTCGCTGATCCATCTACCGGAGACCTCACTATGTTCAACCACCGGGCCCCACGTTCCTAAACAGCTCCTAGACCTGAGCTCGCACCGGTGACGATCGCGACCTTCCCGTCCAAGCGGAAGGTGTCCAGCACCGACATGATTCCTCTCCGTTCTGCTGCGATGCGCTTCTGCGGATACCGGTCAGGCCGACCGACCGATAATGGCCAGTCCTTCCTCCGCGATTCGGATGATCTCGTCGGAGAGATCACCGAAGTCCTGACCCGCCATGGCACCCCCGGCGACGCGGGCGGCGATGCCTTGGGCGATCACCGCGAACTTGAAGTGGGCGAACGCCTCGTAGAAGTGGATTGCGTCCACGTTTCGACCGGTGTGGGCCACGTAGCGGTCAACGAGGTGATCTCTTCCGGGAAATCCCGGGAGCGTTGTCACGGTCGGGCTGAGGAGACGTTGTGCTTCGCCGACTTCCCGCCAGTAGAACAGCAGCAGTCCGACATCGGTGAGCGGATCGCCGAGCGTGGACAGTTCCCAGTCGAGCACGGCAGCCACGGTGGAGGGCTCGTTCCGGCTCATCAGGCAGTTATCCAACCGGAAGTCACCGTGGACGACAGCGGGCGGAGGGCTTTCCGGCATGCGAACGGCGAGTTCATTGGCCAGGGCGTCGACGGCCGGCACCTCGCTCGTGCGACTGGCTTCCCACTGGTCCCGCCAACGCTTGATCTGGCGTGCTAGAAAACCAGCCGGCCTTCCGAAGTCTGCGAGTCCCAGTTCGTCCGGATCGAGGGCGTGGAGCGCGGCGAGCACATCGACGAGCGAGTCAGCGATTGCGCGGCGTTCATCGGCGGTGCGGGCGTAGTCGTCCGGCATCTCGTCACGCAGCACGTGTCCCGACACCTTCTCCATGACGTAGAAGGGTGCGCCGATCGTGCTACTCGTGGTGTCCTGAACGACGACTTCCGGCACCGGGACGGTCGTGTTCGCGAGGGCGTGGAGGACCCGCACTTCGCGCCCCATGTCGTGGGCACGCGGCAGCAAGGGGCCCCGCGGCGGACGTCGAAGCACCAACTGACCGGAAGCACTCGTGAGTTCGAAGGTCAGGTTCGACTTACCGCCGGTGATCAGCGTCCACGTCATGTCCTGCCATGCCGGATCCTGCAGGCTGTCGGCGAGCAAACGGCCCAATTCCTCCGGGCAGACGAGTTCTCGCAGCTCTGATTGCTCCGACGTCGCGTTGTGACTGGTCAAGGGATCATTCCTCCACAACGCCTCGCCGGCCTCCAGCATCACGAGGTCGGCGAGGCGTTCGGGTCGGCCAGGCTGGCACTGGGTCAGGGACTGGTGGTACGCAACTGTCGACGCAGGATCTTCCCGGTTGTCGTTTTGGGTAGTTCGCTGACCAGCTCGATCTCCCGCGGGTACTTGTAGGCCGCCATACCGTTCCTGCAGTAACCGGAGAGCTCGTCCACGGTCGTCGAGGAGCCGGGCTTGAGCACGACGAAGGCCTTGACGGTCTCGCCGCGGTACTCGTCGGGAACTCCGACTACGGCTGCCTCCAACACCGCCGGGTGCCCGTAGAGGACGTCCTCGACCTCACGCGGCCAGACCTTGTACCCCGACGCGTTGATCATGTCTTTCTTGCGGTCCACGATGTAGAACCAGCCTTCGGCGTCCATGAAGCCGACGTCGCCGGTGCGGAGCTCTCCGCCGGGCAGCGAGGCCTCAGTGGCCTCGGGCCTGTTCCAGTAGCCGGGCACGACTTGCGGACCCGAGATCGCGATCTCGCCCAGGTGGCCTGCTCGGACCTCCACACCGTCGTCGTCGAGGATCCGCACGGCGGTGTTGAACACCGGAACGCCAATCGACAGCGCTCCCGAGGTGGGGTCCACCGGCGCTCTGGAGTGGGGTGGCACGAGGTGGGTGGGTGAGTTCGTTTCGGTCAAGCCGTAAGCGTTGTGGATGTAGTGACCGGTCTTCGCCAGGAATTGCTCGTTCACCGCCGGCGGGATTGGAGCACCACCGGAATAGATCAGCCGGAGGGAGGAAAAGTCTTCTGCAGTAGCTCCCTCCACCGTGGACAGGCTGATGAACGCAGTGATCGCGCCGATAGTGAAGGTAGGACGGTGTTCCCGGACCGCGTCCAGGATCGCACCGGCGTGGAATCGGTGTGCCAGGACCAGCGGGCATGGCAGCAGCAGGGCGACGCCGACGTGGCCGATCAGTCCGGTGATGTGGAACAGCGGGGCGATGCCCAACACGCTGTCGGACGGGGTCAGGCCCATCCAATCGCGATACGTCTGGGCGTTGAACGCCATCGTGCCGTGCGTGTTCATCGCGCCCTTGGGCTGACCGGTGGTTCCCGAGGTGTAGGTCAGCACCGCGACATCCCCAGGCCTGGGTGGCTCGGCCCGCGGCTCACGGCCTCGGTTGTCGTCGATGAGTTCGAGCAGGTCGAGAGTTCCCTCGTGGCGCTCCCGGGTTACCCGCCCGAAGATCCGCTGGTCCCCTCGAGTCTGCCAGTCCAGGGCCGAGCACGTGATGACCGTGGAGACCTGCGTCGCGCCGGAGGAGACCACATCGCGCGCCACCGACGCGTGGAGCTCGTCCAGGCACAGCAGCGCGGTGGCACCCGAGTCAGCCAGGAGATAGGTCAACTCCCGAGCCTTGTTCATCGGGTTGATCGCGACAGCTGCTCCCCCGGCTTTCCACGCGGCTACTAGTGCGATCACGAATGCCGGGTTGTTCTGAACGTAGATGCCCAAGCGGTCGCCGCGTCGAAACCCGTTGTCCTGCAGCCCGACTGCCAGAGCGTCCGAGGCCGCGTCGACCTCAGCGAAGGTGAGTTCTCCGTCGAAGTACCGGATCGCTGTGACCTGAGGTGCACATGTCACCGCCGCTCGGAGTATCTCGAGCATCGTCGAGTAGTCGGCGGTGATGTCAGCCGGCGTGCCGCTGGTGTAGTGATCCAGCCAAGGACGATCGTTGTACGTGCTCATTTGACCACCACGGGGTTGACCGGCGCACCTGTCGCCTGGTGCACCTTCAGCGGGGCTGCGGTGTAGAGGAAGGTGTACTGCCCGTCCTGGGCGCAGTCGTCAGCCAGCTTCTCGAGATCGCAGACCTCGGTGAACACCACCCCGAGGTTGCGCATCAACGCGCAGTGCAACGGCAACGCGAAGCCGTTGTTCGGGTCGAAGGTGACCTCGTTGGCGATGGTGTCCGTGACCAGGTTCGGGATCTCCCTGTCCTGGAACCACTCCGTGAGTTCACGGCTGTAAACCAGCCCTGGTTCGCAGAAGTCCTCGTAGAACGCATCCCCCTGTTCGAAGAACAGCTTGAGGAAGTTGGTGCGCACGATCAGCACGTCGTGCTTCTCGATGGAGACGCCCTGCTCCTTGGCGCAGGCCTCGAAATCTTCGTGCGTGAACGTTTCCGCCTTGCCCAGGTTCTCCTTACCCCGGTACCGCGCCATGTCGAGCAGGATTCCCCGCCCCACGACACCCCGCTCGGCGATGGGTTCCACGCTGGCCTTGTCCAGGCCGCCCACCGTGGTGCGAGCGTCGTAGCCGTTCCAGATCTTCCCGCCGTACCAGACGTGCCCCAGCGCGTCGTATTGGGTCGATCCCTGCAGAAAGGCTTCGAGCTTGTCATCGGCGTAGTGCAGTCCGCCTGGGAAAGCTGGGGCACCGTCCTCATCCCAGCGGGACTCGTCGATGATCATTTCCCTGGTGGCCGGCGCGCGCCCCGGCCACACCGGATCCCCATTCGGGTCGCCTATCAGCCGCTGCAAGGTGAACACTGCGCCCGTCCGGACATGGGAGACACCGCGAAGCACCTCTTGCGGGGCGAGGTGGTTGAGAGCGCCCACTTCGTCGTCGGTGCCCCACCTGCCCCAGTTCGTCGGGGCACTGCGGAGGAGCTCGTCCATGTTGGCGACATCAGCCATGGTCAATCCCTGCCTCATCATTGAGTACGGAACGATCGTTCGGTCTGACGATGCGTCTTCGTGGAGCTAGAAGTTCGCACTAAAAAGGCACATGGTCAACCTATGAGCGGATGAACTGAACAGGCGCCATAAAGAAGTGTTTTGCTATGCTGAACACATGGAGGAAGCCCCTCACCCGCCACACACGCGTTCGGACCTCGTCGGGGAAACCATCCGGGCAGCTCGGCAAAGCCGCGGCACGTCACTGCGCGATCTCGCCAAGCGGATCGACGTCAGCCCAGCCACGCTCAGTGCCATCGAGACCGGCAAGACCGGCGTCTCGGTCGCCAGGCTCCACGTCATCGCGACGGAGCTGGCAACGACAGCGAGCGATCTGCTCAGCGGGCTCTCAGCGGAGGCCGCGCGCCCCTGGCCGCCGGCGGCGCCTGGCCACCCGGGAACCCGTACCGACAACTGGCGGGACTTTCCGCCGCTTGCGATAGACCCGGTGCTCACAGCCGCCATCGGCGCGTTCGTCGAAACCGGATACCACGGTGCCACCATGCGTTCGATCGCACAGCGGGCCGAGATGAGCGTGCCGGGCGTCTACCACCACTACAGCAGCAAGCAGGAACTGCTGGTGACCTGCCTGGACATCAGCATGGATGAGCTGCACTGGAGGGTTCCCGCCGCACGACGTGAAGGGCGGTCCGCGCATCTGCGGGTGGCGCTCATGGTCGAATGCCTGGCGTTGTTCCACACGCATCGGCATGATCTCGCGTTCATCGGCGCCAGCGAGATGCGCGGCCTGGAGCCCGCGAGCCGGCGGCGCATCGCCGGGCTGCGCAACGACATCCAAGGCATGCTCGACGAAGAAGTGGACACCGCGATCGGAGAAGGAACCCTTACGACCTCCAACCCTCGCAGCGCGACGCGGGCCATCTCGACCATGTGCACGTCGTTGCCCCAGTGGTTCCGACCGGCAGGGCCGGCCACACCCGAGCAGATCGCCATCGACTACGCGCAATTTGCACTGGATCTCCTCGGCTACCACCCGCGCACGCAGCTATCTCCCGAAGCCTGACGGGAGTGCCGTTGCCGGCAACGACCGCCAGGCCAACTGCAGCTTCAACGCGATGTGCGATCCGCCCGCCGGCTCAGCACGGTGCCCACCAGAGTGCTCACCGCTGCGAGTGCGATCGTGACGGCAAACAGGTAGAAGGTGGTCGCGAGCCCGAGCGGCGCGGATACGAACCCGGCGGCGACCACCGGTGCGGAGATCGCCACGTAGGCCACGACGAAGTATGCGGCAAGCGTTTCCCCGCGGGCGTGGGTCGGCGCTGCCTGCACCACTCGCCGCGTCGCCCCCATGAACGTCAGACCGAACCCGATCCCCGTCACGATCGCACCGGCGAAGAACACAACCGGACTCGACAGCGGCAACGCCATCGCCGCGATGAGCATGCCCGCGATCAACGCTGCACTCCCCGCCAACGAGGCGGCCACGTTGGAGATCCTGGTGAACACCACCTGCGCCACCCCACCTACGCCCTGCATGCTGAGGATCACCAGGCCCACGACCAGGTGATTGTTGACCTGCAGCAATTCCTTGGCGATGCTGCCGCCCAGCCCGAGGTAGAGGCCGGCCACCGCCCAGGCCGCGAATGCGCCGAGCGACGCCAGGGCGAATTGACCACGGATCTCACGGGGGATCTTCAAGCGCTGAAGGCGGAGCACACCTCCCCCACCGGTACGTTCCACGGTCTCCGGCACGCGCAACGCAATTGCCGTCACCAGCACAAGCGCGACGATCGCGAGCAGCACGTAGGGCGTTCGCAGCGGGAAGACGACGAACTCGGCTATCGCGCCGGCGGCGACCGCGCCCACTGCGATCCCCAACGCTCCGGAAGTGCTGTTCACCATCGCCGCAAATCGGTGATCACTGCGCGGGTGCAGCTCAGTCAGGGCGGCTCCGGCAGCGCCGGTGAACACACCGGTGGCCAGGCCCTGCACGCCACGCGCGACGTACAGCCACGCCACTCCGCTCGCGAAGACGAACAGAACCAGACTGGCGATCAGCACCGCGACGCTACCCAGCAATACTGGTCGGCGCCCGATCCGATCCGATAGACCCCCAGAGAGCAAGAGCGCGACCACCACACCACCGGCGTAGGCTGCGTAAATCGACGTCAACGTCGCGGCGGAGAACTGCCACTGCGCCTGGTAGTCGACATAGAGCGGGGACGGTACCGCACTAGCGGCGAGGGCGAATGCCATGGCCGCGGCGACGACCCAGAAAGCGAACGCCGAACGCGCACCAGGGTGCTTCCCCAGGCTTTGAGAAGCAGCAGAACGCTCCGCCACTGCAACACCATCAAAGAGCCTTGAGTCTTCTCGCTTCACCGCGCTCCTCTTCCTGCCAGCTGCAGTCCCACGCATGCCGATCCGGCGTGACACGGCTGCTCCCCACCGGCTTTCGGGATGACTTGCCGACCCCACATTGGTGATCGGACTGAGCGGGTCAACATGAGCAATTCGCGGCACATTCCCCCACAACCTCCTCTGTGGTGGGAAGAACATGACTCCACTATCTGATGGGGAAAGACTGTGGTGGAACGACAAAGGGTTCTGTTGGCCGACCACAATAGATCCCGGGTGCAACGTGCAGCCGAAATGCTGTCAGCCAGTCATAATCGGGTGTGTTCTGCCGGAGTCCCATCCGAATCGTTCTCGATGGAGAGAGACTCCGGTGGTAAGCAAGAACCCGCGAGTCAGGAGGTCTGCCATGGCAACCGGGCCCATCCCAGGGATCAATCCAGCTGTGAGCCCCAGCGGAAACGGCTGCGTGGAATGCCTGGCCGGCGACGGCTGGTGGTTTCACTTGCGGCGCTGCGCCGAGTGCGGGCACATCGGCTGCTGCGACTCCTCACCCGGACAACACGCCACCCAGCACGCCCGCACCACCGGTCACTCGGTCATCAGCAGCTTCGAACCAGGTGAGGACTGGTTCTGGAACATCGAGACCGGACGGTTCCACCGGGGCCCCGAACTCGCACCACCGACCTCTCACCCGGTGTCCCAATCGGTACCGGGGCCAGCGGAGCGCGTTCCCCCGGATTGGCGCCGGCGCCTGCATTGATGGGCACATCCACAGGCGCCAGCGCGCCGGCGCAATTCAGCAGACAGGGCTGCGAGGGCTAGCGGAAGACCACCGTCGATGGCTGAGATGACCTCGGTGGCCAAATCCACAAACTCTGGAGAGCGTTCACCGACCTTCCGGCGGCGATGCGGCCGGTGGGCGGCCGGAGAGCAACCGCACGGCGATCAACAGCTCCTGCACATCGGCGAGCCGGCGCAGGTCGCATCCGGTGCGCTCAGCGATGCGGTCCAGCCGGTAGTAGGCGGTGTTGACATGCATGTGCAGGCGCTCCGCCGCGACCTTCGCGTTGAGGTCGCTCGCGATGTACTCCAGTAGCGTGCTGATCAGCGCCCCGCCCCGGGCCTGGTCTTCCTCGACGAACCGGCGCAGCGCTGGCCGGATCAACCGGCGGGCCGTCTCGTCCTCGCGCAGCACCAGGTAGTCGAAGGTCGACAGTTGCGGCAGCGCCAGCACTCCCGGCTCACCCCGAAGCCCGTCCCTGGCCACGCACGCTTCGGCATAGGCCTCCGGCACTTCGGTCAGGCCCTTGTGGGCGGTGCTGATGCCCACCGCCAGCGGAATTCCCTGTCGGCTCAGCCGCGCGATCGCTTTCTCCAGGGCGTCCGCCGCACCGCTCATTCCACCGGAGCGCACCGGGAAGATCGTGACGACCTCGTCCTGGCGGACGACCGTGAGCCCGTGATAACTGGCGCCGACCGCCTCACGCACCGCTGATACGGCATCGCGCAGCGTCCAGTCACCCAACAGCGGCCGGATCGGTGCCGCGGAGGCGACGCTCACGCTGGTCGCGGGCTCGAGACCGGCCGACCGCAACATCGCCTGTTTGGGGCCCGGCGACAAGTCACGACCCGCGAGCAGGTCCTCGAGCAGGTCTCGACGGACACGGTCGCTTTCCGCGACCTGGTGTTGGTGGGCGTGCAGGAAGGCCTCCGCCGCCACCGTGCTGCCCACTTCGATCACCTGCATCACGTGGGTGGCGAGTGTGAGCGCCGCTTCCCGCGCCTCCGGGTCGTCCTTCGCAGTTTCCAGCAGCCCTTCCCACAGGGTGACCTGCCCGATCCGGTACGCCTTGAGGAAGTCGGACAAGGCCACGCCCTGGCGCACGCGGTTGGCCGCGTACTTCCAGGTGACCGGGAAGTCGGAGCGCTGCGGCGACCGGGCCTCGGACAACGAGGTCAGCGCAGCCCTGAACACCGCATCCACGTGTGCGGTCAACTCGGCGTGCAGCCCTTCGTCCGGGCTCGCGGCATAGGCGGGCACCTGCGCCCAGGTCCGCTCCACCGAGCGCGCCACGATCGCATCGAAAGACGCCTCGACGCCGTCGATGATGCGCCGAACAGCGGGAGCGACCTCGCCCTTTACCCCATTCCGTCGCGCCATCACCACAACTCCCGAACCTCAAAAGTACCCATGGCCGACATCGTCTTGTCAGCGTAACCGACTTTTGTTGTCCAACAACAAGGCGATGTGACAGGTGTTGTGAGCCGGTCATCGTGCCCTGGGGAGCGAGTAACCGGGATAGTCGAGTGCTACCCGAAGCTCCTAATCACCCTCGAGGGAAGCATGAGCACCGAACTACCCACGGCGTCCGGCAATGGTGCCGCGCCACGGCGGCCGATGGGGCGCATAGCAACCGCCTCACTGGTCGGAACCACGATCGAGTTCTACGACTTCCTGATCTACGGGACCGCCGCCGCTTTGGTGTTCGGCCCCTTGTTCTTCCCCTCGCTCGGCCCGGCGGCGGCAACGGTCGCGGCGATCGCCACGTTTGGTGTGGCCTTCGTGTTCCGCCCCCTCGGGGCGATCGTGTTCGGTCACTTCGGCGATCGCCTCGGTCGCAAGAGGACTCTCGTCACGACTCTGCTCATGATGGGCGGTGCCACGTTCGTGATCGGACTCGTACCGACGGCGTCTGACATTGGTGTTGCGGCGCCCATCGTGCTCGTAGTTCTGCGGGCGGTGCAGGGCGTCGCGCTCGGCGGGGAATGGGCCGGAGCGGCGTTGCTGCCCTCCGAGTACGCGCCGCCGAAGCAACGAGGCCTGTACAGCATGTTCCCCCAGCTCGGCCCGGGGTTCGGCGTCGCGATGTCCAGCGCGACGTTCCTGGTGTCGGCGCTGGTCGTGAGCCCTGAGGCGTTCGCGAACTGGGGATGGCGCGTTCCCTTCCTGGCCAGCGCGGTGCTCATCGCCCTCGGGCTGTACGTGCGTCTCAAGATCGATGAGACGCCCGCGTTCAGCAAGGCCGCCACCCGCAACGAGAGTGTCACACTGCCCTTCGCCGACGTCCTGCGCGAACAGTGGCGTCAGGTGATGCTCGGCGGCGGCATGTTGTCGATGACGTTCGGCTCCTTCTACATCGCCACCGTTTACCTCACCGGCTACGCCGGGCGCGCCGATGGCACAGGCGTGCTCGGCCTGTCGCAGACAACGATCCTGGTCGTCGATATCCTCGCCTCAGGCGTGCTCTCCGTCGGTGTCATCGGTTCGGCGATCGTCTCGGACCGGATCGGCCGTCGGCCGGTCCTGCTGGTCGGCACCACGTTCGGGATCGTCGCCGGGCCGCTGGCCTTCGCCATCATGCAGCCCGGCAACGCCTTCTCCTTCTTCGTGGCGATGATGCTGCTGATGCTCGTACTCGCCATCCCCTACGGCCCGGCCGCTGCCTATTTACCGGAGCTCTTCCACACCCGGTATCGCTACACCGGAGCGGGTATGAGCTACAACCTGGCCGGCATTCTCGGCGGCGCCATGCCGCTACTGGTGGCAGCGCCTCTCGCAGCAGAGTTCGGCGGTTTCGGCGTCGCCTTCTTCCTCTCTGCCCTCGGGATCATCAGCACCGGATGCGTACTGGCGATGAAGGAAACGCACGCAGTGGCGCTCGACGCAACCACCCAGACCACTCCGGCAACCGAAACCTCCTGATCTCCACTCACACCCACAGGAGACGATCGTGAACGAGGCACCGACCCCAAACGAGATGACCGAGATAGTCATCTCCCGGCCCGGCGGTCCCGACGTGTTGCAACCCCGAACCGTGGCCGTGCCGACACCGCGCGACCGCGAAATCCTCGTGCGAGTCGAAGCAGCGGGCGTCAACCGTCCGGACGTGATGCAGCGCGAGGGCAAGTACCCGATGCCGCCCGGGGTCAACCCGACTCCAGGGCTCGAGATCGCCGGTGAGATCGTCGCCGTCGGCCACGGCGTTACCCAGTTCGCGATCGGTGACAGGGTCTGCGGACTGACCGAAGGCGGTGGTTATGCCGAATACTGCGTCATGCCTGCCGCCCAGGCGCTCCCCTTGCCCGACGGTGTCGACGCGGTGCACGCCGCGGCCATTCCGGAGACCTTCTTCACCGTGTGGGCAAACCTGTTCGGCATCGCCAGCGCGTCCAAGGGTGCAACTCTGCTCGTCCACGGCGGCACCAGCGGCATCGGCTCGACCGCCCTGATGCTCGCCGAGGAATTCGGCCTCCGTGCTTGCGCCACTGACACTGGTCCGGACAAATGCCACGCGGTCCTCGAACTGGGCGCCGAACGAGCCATCGACTTTGGTGAAGAGAACTTCGTCGACGTCGTGCACGACTGGAGCGGCGGAAACGGGGTCGATATCATTCTCGATATCGTTGGTGGCGCATACCTCACGCGCAATCTCGAGGCCTTGGCCAAGGACGGAACGATCCTTCTGATCGGCTTCCTTGGCGGCGAGACCGCCGAGAAGGTCAACCTACTCGACATCGCGCTCAAACGAGCAAAACTTACTGGTTCCACCATGCGATCCCGTTCAGCTCAAGAAAAGGCCTCCGTCGCAGACGATCTGCGCGACAAGGTGTGGCCCGCCCTGTCTGCAGGCCGATGCCTACCCAAGATCCACGAGGTGTTCCCGCTGGAACGCGCCGCCGATGCGCACCGGCTGATGGAAAGCGGCTCTCACGTCGGCAAGATCGTCCTGCGACCACCGAGCTGACTTTGCTCGGTCACAGGTTCGACAAGGTTCAACAATGAAAGTAGGTTCACGAGATGTCCGATACAGCCAATCTGAGCAAGAATCCAACGCCGGACGAAGCTGAGGACAACGCGTTCTTCCCGTCCCCGTACTCATTGAGCCAATACACCGCGTCGAAGACCAACTTCGCCGGGGTGCAGCACAAGGGTGAATACACCGGCGGCAAGTGGAAGATCCTCATGCTCGCTGCGGACGAGCGCTACCTCCTGCTGGAAAACGGCAAGTTCTTCTCGACGGGTAACCACCCGGTCGAAATGCTGCTTCCCCTGCACCACCTCATCGAGGCCGGTTTCGAGGTCGATGTCGCGACCATTGGTGGCAATCCGGCCAAACTCGAATTGTGGGCCATGCCGCACGAGGACGAGGCTGTGCAGGCCACTTATGAGTCGCTCAAGGCGAAGCTGAAGCAACCCAAGAAACTCACCGAGGTCGTCGCCAACGAACTCGGAGAGGATTCTGACTACCTTGCCGTGTTCATCCCTGGTGGACATGCTGCCGTCATCGGGTTGCCGGAGAGCGAGGCCGTGCGGGACACGCTGGACTGGGCTCTGGCGAACGACAAGTTCGTCATCACGTTGTGCCACGGCCCTGCCGCGCTGCTCGCCGCCTCCCTGGACAAGGAGGAATCGCCATTCAAGGGCTACTCCGCCTGCGTGTTCCCGGATGCGCTCGACGAAGGGCCGAACCTTGACATCGGTTACCTGCCAGGGCGGCTGCGGTGGCTCGTGGCCGACCGGTTGACCAAACAAGGTCTGACAGTCCTCAACGATGACATGACCGGCAAGACCCACCAAGACCGCAAGCTTCTGACCGGCGACAGCCCACTCGCCTCGAACGATCTCGGCCTCCTCGCCGCAGGGGCTCTCATCGAGGCAGTTCAGAAGACCGGATAGGGCCCCTTCGGGCGCTCACCAAAGCGCAACGAAATCCCGGGCCGCCGGGGGATCCGACAACCGGATCACCGCGGCGGCCCCGGGACTAAACCCGAACCCCAGTGAAAGAGCATCAGCATGAGTGGCAAGACCTGGTTCATCACTGGCGCCTCCCGCGGATTCGGCCGCGTCTTCGCCACGGCAGCCCTTGACCGTGGCGACAGAGTCGCCGCCACAGCCCGCAACCCCGATGCGCTGGCCGAACTGGTCGACACCTACGGCGACGCGATCCTTCCCCTCACTCTCGACGTGACGAATCGCGCCGCCGCATTCGAGTCGGTGCACGCCGCGCAGCGGCACTTCGGGGCCCTTGACGTCGTCATCAACAACGCAGGCTACGGACTGTTCGGCTTCGTGGAGGAAACGTCCGAAAAGGAGGCACGCGAGCAAATCGAGACAAACCTGTTCGGCACCATGTGGGTCACCCAGGCCGCACTTCCGATCATGCGCGAGCAGCGCAGCGGACACATCATCCAGATCTCCAGCTTCGGCGGCATCGTCGCCGTCCCGCACTTCGGCGCTTACGTCGCCAGCAAATGGGCGGTCGAAGGTCTTTCCGACGTGCTCGCCCAGGAAGTCGCCGGCTTCGGTATCCACGTCACGGTGGTCGAACCCGCAGGCTACGCCACCGACTGGGGCGGCCAGTCCGCCAAGCACACCACACCGAACCCCGCCTACGACGCCGTCCGGCCGGGCTCATGGGGATCAGGCGGCTACGACCCCAGCCACGCGGGACCGGCCATGCTCGAAATCGTCGACGCGAAGCAGCCGCCTCGTCGGGTCGCCTTCGGCTCCGGTGTTGTGAACACCTTCAACCGGGTCTACGCCGACCGCATCCGCCACTGGGAGAAGTGGGAACACGTGTCCGATATGGCCAGCGGCACCTGACATCCGACTCCCGCCCACGGGTTCGTCGAGGTCATGAGTCCGACGAGCTTCCCTCAGCTCCCACCGAATCCGTCGGGCGGTGAAAACGCCGGAACATGCGCCGAGGTCAAGATGCCAACTCCTTGCGGTGGTGGAGTTCCCCAGGCATCGTTGTCGATCTCTGTGCCGGGCTGCGTGCCCCGATCAAGTCTCAACCGCCAACCGCAGTTCCTCCCGGCAATTCCCCGAGTTCGGGCACCGGGAAAGTTCTTTGGCGGAGAGCACGACCAATCGGCGGCAGCGTCCCCCACCCCCGCTGACCCAAACGGTGCCTGCGGAACGTCGGCCCATCTTTACGGAACAGACGTCGGCATCCCCTCGACCAGACAGACCTTTCGCACCGGCACCCCTCAGCGCAAACCCATGGCGATCTACCGCTTGGTCGTCTCCTCTGACATGTCGCTGCCTGTCTCAATCGTGGCCGTAGTGGCGTGCGCGACGAGGGTTCGGATTTGAGCGACGGCATCTTCCACAGGGCCAACCGGTTGAGTGAGGTGGCTGAGCGTGAGGCGCACGAACACTTCGATCAGCCACACGCGCGTGTCCGGGGGAAGCTGCGGGTAGAGGACGGCGGCGTCGGCCTGGATGCGGGCCAGGGCGGGCTGCAGGACCGGTTCAGGGTGGGTCGTGAGCAGGGGCAGGAGATCGTTGTTGCCCCCGGGGGCGCCGAGGGCCACAGCTTTGACGAGTGGATTGTCGGCAGCCGTGCGCATCACGAACCCCGTGGCGGCCGGCAGGCCACGACCCGGATCACCCGGATGGGCCTGCAGTTGGGCGGAGACTCCGGCGAGAAAGCGCTCGGTCTCACGAGCGATGAGGGCCACTCCCAGATCGTTCTTGGTGCCGATCTCGTTGTAGACGCTCTTGCGACTCACTCCGACCCGCTCGGCGATGCGCCCCATGGTCACGGCTTGCCAGCCGTGGGAGCAGGTCAGCTCGAAGGCCGCATCGAGTAGTCGATCGCGGAGGAGGGCCCGCACCTCCGCGTGAAACCCCTGGTCACTCACGCCCCAAACTATACAGAAGCGATCACGCTGCCACCCGAGTTCACATTCGTGATCTTTTTGTGTAAGGTGTGCACACCGATTCCGTTCATGTGACGAGTCCGCTGCCTCGTGGCACCAAACCGCGCGAAGTGCCACCAGCGCTTCCGGGACAGAGATGGGCTGCAGCAAGGGTCAATCTCCATGGCCGAGGCGAGCGGGTCGCGCGAAAGACAGGCACTGACCGCAGGTAAAGCTGCGGTGCATCGGCGGATGCGAGCCCACCGCATCGACCGCCGCAAGTCCGGGCGCCAAGGCTGCCCACATGGTTCAGCTGCTCATCGCACTGATCTCAACCGCCGACTCCGCAGCGCAGGACCCTTTCAACCGCTCAGCCCAATCCACCGTGCACGACATGGCAAGAATGGGGCGCACCATGACCAACGGCATGGCCCAACTGCTCAGCATGGCGATCCCCCTCATGCTGTTCATGGTCAGTCCGGCACTGATCCCACTCATCGGCTGGCTCGTCGGGACGCTGCGCGATCTGATCGCCAGAGACCGGAGGCACGGCCGCCAAAGCACTTCTCGTTCCTTACGCGGCCACCGGCGCGATCCGAGGACTGCACGAGACCAGGAGGCCTAGCCGCCATGCCTCAGCGCCTTCCACGACCTCAGCTGCCGTAACTCACTCGTGACGAGCCCCATGAGCACACCAACTCCTCCCACAGACATCGCGTCCCCGAGGAGCAGCGCGTCCTGGCAGCTCGTGACTGCCGCACAGGCCGGCGATCGCGGTGCTTTCGCCACCCTCTACCAGACCTACGCACCACGACTACACCGCTACCTGCAGGCCCGTCTCCGCAACCAGGCCGTGGCCGAGGACCTGGCCAGCGAGACCTTCCTGCGCGCGCTGCGAAGTCTGCACACCGTGACCTACCAGGGCCGCGACGTCGGCGCCTGGCTCACCACTATCGCCGCCAATCTGATCCGCGACCAGCTCAAATCCGCCCGCCACCGGAACGAACTCCTCGATCATGACACCGCCAGCACCCAAGTCGCACACGCCAGCCCGGAAAGCATCGTCCCAGCGGAAGTGCCTGCTGCTGCGGTTCTTCCACGACTTCTCGATCGCCGATACCGCAGTAGCCATGAATCGCGATGTCAACGCGGTCAAAGCCCTCCAACACCGCGCCATCCGCCGCCTCGCCGCTCTCTTCAGTCGTGAACGAACGGGTCCTGCGGAACCAGTTCGTGAGCGGTCGGAGCACGTCGAGCGATGAAAGGACCACAGATGCGCCACGACTACGACGTGCTGGTCATCGGCTCAGGCTTCGGTGGGTCAGTGACCGCCTTGCGCCTGACCGAGAAGGGCTACCGGGTCGGTGTTCTCGAGGCGGGCCAGCGCTACACCGAAGAGAGCTACCCCCGGTCTTCCTGGGACCTGCGCAGGTTTTTGTGGGCGCCGAAACTCGGCTGCTACGGGATGCAACGCATCCACGTGGTCAAGGACGCGGTGATTCTCGCGGCCGCGGGAGTCGGCGGTGGTTCTCTCGTGTACGCCAACACGCTCTACGAACCGCTCGACGCCTTCTACGCTGACGCGCAGTGGTCCCACATCACCGACTGGCGCGCCGAACTGGCCCCCTACTACCGGCAGGCCAAAGCCATGCTCGGGGTCGAAACCAACCCCGACCGCACCGCCGCCGACCACGTTCTCGAGGAGGTCGCCGATGAGATGGGAGTGGGCAAGACCTTCCACTCCACGCCGGTCGGCGTCTTCTTCGGTGGGCCGCACACGCCACCCGGAACCGAGGTGGCAGACCCGTTCTTCGGCGGAACTGGCCCGTCACGGCGCACCTGCATCCGCTGCGGGTCCTGCATGACCGGCTGCCGGCACAACGCCAAGAACACGCTCGACAAGAACTACCTGCACCTGGCCGAGAAGGGCGGTGCTCAGATTCGCTCGCTGACCATGGTCACCGCTGTGCGGCCCCTGAGCGCGGGCGGGTACGCGGTCGACACCATCCGAACCGGGCGCAACAAGCGCAAGGAGAAGAACCGCACCACCTTGACCGCCGAACAGGTCGTTTTCGCGGCCGGCACCTACAACACTCAGAAGTTGCTGCACCACCTCCGCGACGAGGGCATCCTGCCGCACCTGTCTTCTCGGTTGGGCACGCTGACGCGCACCAACTCCGAGGCCATCCTCGGAGTCAAGAGTCGCAGCTCAGCGGCTGACTACACCACCGGTGTGGCGATCACCTCCTCGTTCCACCCGGACGACGACACGCACATCGAGCCCGTGCGTTACGGCAAGGGAAGCAATGCCATGGGCCTCCTGCAAACCGCGCTCACCGATGGTGGCAAGCGCATCCCGCGTTGGCTGACCTGGCTGCTGACCATGATCCTGCACCCGCGCAGCTTCACGTTCTTCTCCCCGCGCCGGTGGTCGGAGAAGACGATCATTCTGCTGGTCATGCAGAAGCTGGACAACTCCCTCAACATCGTCAGCAAGAAGGGCAGGTTCGGCCGTTTCACGATCACGTCGCGCCCAGGCCACGGAGCCCCCAACCCGACCTGGATCCCGGCAGGCCATGAGACCGCCCGCCGCGTGGCGACGAAGATCAACGGGACTCCCGGCGGCACGTGGGGCGATGTGCTCAACATGCCGATGACAGCGCACTTCATCGGTGGCTGCGTCATCGGGTCCACCCCCGAAACCGGGGTGATCGACCCTTATCAGCGCCTTTACGGGCATCCCGGGCTGCACGTGATCGACGGCTCGGCCGTCACCGCCAACCTCGGCGTGAACCCCTCACTGACCATCACCGCCCAAGCCGAACGAGCGGTGTCCTTCTGGCCCAACCGCGGCGAGCCGGACCCGCGTCCGCCGCTGGGCCGGTCCTACCAGCGACTGGCACCGATCGCTCCCCATCAGCCCCTGGTGCCGACTACCGCACCAGCGGCTCTCGATCTGCCCTGGCCGCACCGTCCCGACCCGGAGGGCCAGAAGGAGAAATCCGAGGCCTGACCAGACACGTTGGTGCACAGCACTTTTCCATCACAGCAGAGGGAATGCGCTGCACGTCGATTCGTTTGACCTGCGCCTGCACAGCTTTTTACTGCGGGGTTGCGGGATCGCATCGCAGCTCCCGAGGCCTCGTCGATGGTGGACCGGTCAAGGTGGGCGATCTTTCGCGCGCCAAAAGCCGTGGGCGGACACAGCGGACACCCACCCGGCAACGCGAAGCACCAGTGCAGCGCGCGGCTGAGACATCGCAAACTCGGAGCGCGCACGCCGCCGCACGAACAGCTTTACAAATTTCCACTATTGCCAAATTACACTTTACATATCTAAAGTTCTGTCAACCGATTCTCGGCAGTGAGGAGGTTGCAGTGGCTACTGCCGCAGCAAACGTCAGTGGGACGGTGCCCGCCGGCTCGACCGAGCGGTGGAAGGACAAGAAGCGCTACTTGTGGCTCATCGGACTGGTGATGCCGTCGCTCGCCTTCGTGGCGATGGGAGCCCACGCGCTGACCGGAGTGGGGGCGTGGTTCTGGATCGGGCCCGTCGTGCTCCTGGTGATCGTGCCGGCGGTGGATCTGCTGACCGGGCTCGATCGCTCCAACCCGCCCGATGACGTGATCGAGGCGCTGGAGAACGACAAGTACTACCGCTGGATCACCTTCCTGTACTCGCCGATCCAGTACGCGGGGTTCGTCGCGGCGTTGTGGCTGATCGCCCGCGGTGACCTCTCCGTCGTGGACAAGATCGGGCTGGCGGTCACGATCGGCTGCATCGGCGGCATCGGCATCAACACGGCTCACGAACTGGGGCACAAGAAGGAGAGCCACGAGCGGTGGCTGTCCAAGATCGCCCTGGCGCAGAGCTTCTACGGCCACTTCTACATCGAGCACAACCGCGGTCACCACGTGCGCGTGGCGACACCGGAGGATCCGGCCAGCGCCCGCGTGGGCGAGAACTTCTACCGGTTCTGGCCGCGCACCGTGTGGGGGTCGCTGACCAGCGCGTGGCACCTGGAGAAGAAGCGCTACGCGCGACGTGGACAGCACCCGTTCCGCATCGGCAACGACGTGCTCAATGCCTGGGTGATGTCGGCGGTGCTGTGGGGCGGGCTGCTTGCCTGGCTGGGCATCGGAATCCTGCCGTACCTGCTCGTTCAGGCGGTGGTCGGCTTCTCGCTGCTCGAGGTGGTCAACTACATGGAGCACTACGGGATGCTGCGCCGGCGGACCGGTCCCGACGGCACCGGCCGATATGAGCGGGTCTTGCCTAGCCACAGCTGGAATTCCAACAACATCGCCACCAACGTGCTGCTCTACCACCTGCAGCGGCACAGCGACCACCACGCCAACCCCACGCGCCGGTACCAGACCCTGCGCGACTACGAGGAGTCCCCGGTCCTGCCAACGGGATACGCCGGGATGATCTTGATCGCGATGGTGCCCGCGATCTGGCGCCGCGTCATGGACCCGCGGGTGGCCGCGCACTTCGGGGGAGACATGAGCCGGGCGAACATCGCCCCGCGGAAACGAGCGAAGGTGCTCGCGCGGTATCCCGCCCCCGCAGCGTCCGAGGAGGTGGCATGAGTCGGTACCGCTGCCCGGGTTGTGACTACACCTACGACGAAGCAACCGGCGATCCCCGCGAAGGATTCCCCGCCGGCACCGCATGGTCCGCCGTACCGGACGACTGGTGCTGCCCTGACTGCGGCGTGCGCGAGAAGGTCGATTTCGAACCAGGAGAGGATGAGTGAAACAGATGGAGATCGTCGTCGATCGATCCAAGTGCGAGGGTCTGGGCATGTGCGAGGCCATGGCGCACGAGTTCTTCGAGGTCCAGGACGACGGCAGCATGGTCGTCCTGGACGAGCAGCCGGGCGACGAACACCGCCAGACGGTGTCCGCCGCCGTGGACGCCTGTCCCGTGCTGGCACTCGCGCTGAAGGGGTAGAGCATTGGAGCGTCTCGTCGTCGGCGCCTCACTGGCAGGACTGCGCGCGGTGCAATCCGCCCGCCGAAGCGGATTCACCGGTCGGATCACCCTGATCGGCGCCGAGGAACACGTGCCCTACGACAGGCCACCGCTGTCCAAGTCGTTCCTTGACACCGGCCACGACGGCTCTCCGTCGTCCTTCCACAGCGAGGACGAGCTGCGCGAGCAGTTCGGGGTCGAGCTGCGGCTTGGGGCACCGGCCGAAGCCTTGGACACGGCGGCTCGGGAAGTCCGCGTCGCCGATCGCGCAGTGCCCTACGACGGGCTGATCATCGCCACCGGAGCAACTCCACGCGCCCTGCCCGGAGCCGGTGCGATCGCGGGTGTGCATCAGCTGCGCACCCTCGAGGATGCCGTGGCGATCCGGTCCGCGCTCGAATCCAGCGCCCGCACCGTGGTCGTGGGCGCCGGGTTCATCGGTTCGGAGGTCGCCTCCGCCGCGCGGAAACGAGGTCTGCCCGTCACCCTCGTGGAAGCCTCCGACCTGCCTCTTTCGGCCGCGCTCGGCCGGGACGTGGGTGCCGTGTGCGCGGACCTGCACCGAACGCACGGCACCGATCTCCGCCTCGGTCGCACGGTGACGGGGATCGAATCGAACCACGGCGCAGTCACCGGTGTGCGTCTTGACGATGGGACCGTCCTGTCAGCGGACCTGGTCGTGGCGGGTATCGGAGTCACCCCCGCCACCACGTGGCTGGGCGATTGCGGCCTTCGACTGCACGAGCACGACGGCGGTGTGCTCTGCGACTCCACGCTCTGGGCCGGAGCCCCGGGCGTGTACGCAGCCGGCGACGTGGCGCACGCGGTGAACCCGCTCTTCGACGACGACCTCATGCGCCTCGAGCACTGGACCACCGCCGCCGAGCAGGCAGCGGTCGCTGCCCGCCACGCGCTCGACCCAGCAGCGGCAACACCGCACGCTCCGGTGCCCTACTTCTGGTCCGACTGGTACGGACACCGCATCCAGTTCGCCGGGACAGCGCGAGCCGACGAAGTGCGCGTGATCAGCCAGGCCCAGCAGGGACTGCTCGCTCTGTACCGGCGAGGCCACCGGCTCGCCGGGGCGCTGACGGTGGATCGCCCCGGGGACATCATGAAATTCCGCCGCCGGATCGCCGGCCGCGACGACTGGGCCGAAGCCCTGGCCTTCGCGAGGCGGAGGGGACCCGCCCCGGTTGGCTAACATCGTCCCGATGGACGCCAAGGACACGCCCGCGCACCACACTGGTGAAGTGACCCTGCGCAACCGCATCGTGCAAGCGGCCACTGCTATCACCAGCACGAACGGCTGGTCCTCGGTGACGATGGGCCTGCTCGCGGAGACGATCGGGGTCAGCCGGCAGACCATCTACAACGAGATCGGCAGCAAGCACCAGCTCGCCGAGGAAGTGGTGTTCACCGAACTCCAGCACTTCCTGGCACTCGTTGACGGCGCGTTCCAGTCCCACCCCGACGATCTCGTGGCGGCTCTCCGCACTGCCTGCCGCGACGTACTCGTCCGCTCCGCGGAGAGCC
The DNA here is from genome assembly GCF_004348435.1 of Saccharopolyspora terrae. Taxonomy (NCBI): domain Bacteria; kingdom Bacillati; phylum Actinomycetota; class Actinomycetes; order Pseudonocardiales; family Pseudonocardiaceae; genus Saccharopolyspora; species Saccharopolyspora terrae. The sequence goes on from NZ_SMKS01000017.1 coordinate 20,516, forward strand.
CCTTGATTCACGCGATCGTGAGCACCTCGCACGGGGCGCGGCATGAGCTCCTGCCCCTGCTCACCACCCAGTCCGCCACGCTCATCGACACCGCCAAGAGCGTTCTTCAGAACCGCATTTCCCCCATGACCCGACCACTTGCCGAGAAGGAACTCGCCACGGCAACCGACGTCCTCGTCCGCACGATCCTCAGCCACGTCATGCAACCCAGCGCCTCGCCCGACGAAACCGCCGACAACATGGCCTGGCTGGCACGACAACTACTGGCTTGATCGCGGGCTGCACTCAGTCGAGTGAGGTGTGTTCTGACAGGATCACATCCGCTGCCTTCTCGGCGAGCATGTAGACGGCGGTGGCGATGAAGAAGCCGGGAATAGCGGGAAAGGCCGATGCGTCCACGACGCGGAGGCCCCGCACGCCCCGCACGCGGAACTCGCTGTCGAGCACGGCCATGGGATCGGCGTCGGCCCCGATCTTGCAGGTGCATGAGGCGTGGTGCCCCCACGCCTGGTCCCGGACGTATTCAGCGAGCCCCTCGCGGGTCGTGACGCTGTCGCCGGGCAGGACCTCCCGGGTGATGACGTCGGACAGCCGACTGCTCAGCGCACGCGCGAACTCGACACCCTCGACCACCGCGGTGAGGTCGTCAGCGGGGTCGTCGTTGCCCTCCTGGAAGTAGTTGAACTCGATCTCGGGGCTCTCTCGAGGGTCGCTGCTGCGAAGGTGCACCCGGCCCGCGGTGTTGTTGGTGTGGGCCTTGAGCACGACCCACGACACCATGTCCTGGTGCCTGCCGAACTCAGCGGAGTAGTTCGGGTAGTAGCCGCGGAAGAAGACCGGCAGCGAGAAGACGAACAGGTCCGGATCGTCGTCGGCGACGCTGGAGCGCTTGATGTACGCCGCCAGTGTGCCGTTGGTGGTGTACGGGCCGTCTCGCTGCTCGTCCCACTCGCCGAAGAGCGGATCGGCCGTGCCCTCCTGCGGTGCGTCGAAGTGGGAGCCGGCGAAGATCGGGTAGTTCTCGGTGAGCTGGTTCACCACGGTGACCTCGTAGCGGTCCTGAAGGTTCTCGCCCACCCCAGGAACGTCGGCCAGGACCTCGATGCCGTGCGCTTCGAGCTCCGCACGTGGCCCGATGCCGGAGAGCTTGAGCAGCTGAGGCGTGTTGAAGGCACCACCGCAGAGCACCACCTCCCGCGACGCACGCGCGACGTGGCGCTGCGGTTCACGCTCCCCTGAGCGTGCTTCCGGGTCCGCTGCGTAGAGATGGGAGCCGCTGAGGTACTCGACCCCGACGGCTCGATCGCCCTCGAACACAACGCGCGTCGCCAGCGAGTTGTACGCGATGGTGAGGTTGCCCGGAAACTCGTTCTGCGTGGCGAGGATTCGTTCTCGGCTGCCGTTGCGCTGGCCGTTGTCGACGGCGACGGGAACGAAGACCATCCCTTCCGAACCGTCCAGGACGAACCGCCAGTCGTTCGGGTCGTAGGGCGGTTCGAGGCCGTCGCCGCGGGCGGGCAACCGCTCGCGGCACTCCCGCTCCATCGCGTCGATGATCTGCAGGAACAACGGCTCGCGCCCACCCACGTCAGGATGGGCGCGCGTCGTGCCGAGCCAGCCCTCATGACCGTGTCGCGCCGCGCCGACACGCTCACCCCCGCGGGGATCCCGCCACCGTTCAAGGCGCTCGAAGTAGGCACGCATGCGCTCGGGCCGCCACGACTCATCACCGGTCAGATCGGCGATCGCATCCCAGTCGCTGTTGTGCGGGTACACCGTGATCATCGCGCTGATCGCCGTGCTCCCACCCAACGTGGCTCCGCGCGGATACAGCACACCACCGCGCTCCGGCGTGAACTTGGGATCACGCGCCTGCTGCGCGTCATCGCGGAAATGACGCGTGAAGAAGTCCCAGCGCATGCCGGGATCCTCACTGGCCCTGGCGTGGAACACCGGGACGTCGTAGTACACGCACCGATGGTCGTCGCCCGCCTCCAACAGCAGAACACGATGCCCCGCCCTAGCAAGATTCGACGCCAACGGACCACCACCAGCGCCCGAACCCACCACGACGAAGTCGAAGACCTCGGTGTCATTCATGACCGCCCGCTCCCTCCGGGTGACGAAGTAGCTGCAGGTAATCCAGTCTGATCGCCCCAAATCGCGCAAGCCACAGCAAGCACCGGTTTCTGCCTCTTCGCCGTTCGCTGATCAAAAGATCCCGGGGTCGTCGGCAAGCCGGAGCACCTCGTCCAACACCACCCTGAGGGCGGGTGTGTTGTCATCGCGTCGCCATGCCACCCTCAGGTCCACGTCGAGTGGCGAAAGGTCCGCGTCCAGTGGCGTTTCGTCGATCGGGACGAATACGACGGGTGAATCGGTCGCGTTCCGCGCCACGGACGCCAACGTCAAGTGGCATCCAACCTCGGCGCTGACGTGGGCCAACGCTGTCTGAGTGTCGGGAGCCACCTGAATGATCTCAGGCACGAAGCCATTGGCGTGAGCAAGCCGACGCAGGCGGCCTGGGAGTATAGCTTCCTCGCGTGGCGGGAGCGATACGAAGCTCTCCTCGGCGAACTGCGCGATCGATAGATGACGAGCATCCGCCAGCGGATGGGTGTCGGGCAAGGCCACGACGAGCGAGTCCGGTCCATGCGCCCAACGCCCCAAAGCCGATCAATCGAGGAGCGCTCACTTTCTCGAACGCGACTTAATTGATTTCATCCACAACTGAATCCATCAACGTCATCAACGGGCCCGTACGGGTCCGACACCTCGGGGACACCTACCGACAGGCACCCCAACACCAGTCGAAACCGCGCAGGGAGCCGACTTCGGGACACGCCGGGACACCCCACAAGATGCGTCCCCGCACACCGCCGCTACACGTTTTCGCAGCTCACATTGCACCCAGACTCTGTCCCAAGACGGTGCCCCTGATGGACCAGCGCCGGGACAAACGGGACAGCAAAAAGGCCCCCTGCCTCAACCTGTTTCGGGAACGAGAAGGCGGGTGAATAGTGTGCAAGTCCGTCCTCGGACACGCATTTACCCCATGGACCGTGGTGAACGTTCGTTCGAGCGCTTGCCACGGTTTTTGCTTCTCCGCACCAGGATCATTCCACGGGCAGTAGCAGCTGCATGCCGTCGAAGCCTGGTGTGATCCTGCCAGGCAAGCCCGCGGCGTCTTCGAGCGTCCAGCTGCTTCCCGTGCACACGATCACCTGTCCCTGTCGCCGGAGGTGATCTGCTATCTCGGTGGGCTCGCATTCTGTCCTCGCGAGCAGCCGGTCGCAGAGTTCGACGAGCAGCCTGTCCTCCCGGACGTAGACATTCTTGGCCGCATGTGGTGGTCGACCGCGGGCGCTGGTGTAACCGTGCCGGCAGCGGTATCCAGCGCGACCATTGACCCCAGTGCGAATCCAACCGACGCCCGCACTCCTCACACACCAGCAACCCCGCCAACGCATAGCGTCGGGTGTTCCCGTCGTGCGTTCTCCGGGCCGTTCGCATGCCCTGCACCGCCAGGAACAGCTCGTCCGAGACCAACGCAGGATGCACCTGGCGGTCCGACAGCACCCAGTCCTTCACCTGCGTCCGCCTGACCGCTCCCCCGGCCCGGCGAGCATGGTCACCACCACGGCCCTCGGTGCTGCGACGGTTCCACACCTCACGCCCCGTGTAACGCGGATTCTCCAGAATCCCGGTCACCGTCCGCACCATCCACTCCTGGCCGGGCCGGTGCGGATTCCGAACCCGATCAGCACCCGACGGACACCGCACCCCACGTTCGTTGAGCTCCCGGGCCAATCCCGCGACGCTTCGCCCGCTCGCCCGCTGCTCGAAAATCCACCTCACCCACGGCGCCGTGTCCGGATCCGGGTCCAGCCGACGCCGGCGGCGACCCCACCTCGCATGCGCACGGTTCGGATGCGGCCCGCCATCGACGAGCCGAAACCCGTACGGCGGACGCCCACCCAGGAACCGGCCCTGCTCCCCCGCCTGCACCCGCATCGCCGCCAACACCCGATGCCGAGCGCGCACCACCTCACGCCGGGACTGCGCCCCGAGCAGCATCATCAACGCCTGGTGGGTCGGATCTTCCGCCTCAACCGGTCCACCCACCTCGGGTGGTAACCACAACTCCACTCCCCGTTCCCGGAGAAGGTCCATCACCGACCGGAACTGCTCACCGCAAAACGCCCGCTCGTACTCCCCGACCACCACGGCGTCGAACTCCCGTGCACCGCTGGTGATCGAAGCCAGCAACGCCGCAGCAGCCGGCCGCTGCCACCACGACAACCGACGCGAACACCCCTCATCGAAGAACTCCCCCATGATCGCCCCACGCCCCGCGATCGTCTCCTCGGCCACCTCCCTCTGCCAATGCAAGGACGTCTCTCGATCCTGAATTTCCTTGGTCGACATCCGCCCGTACAACGCAAACCGCACCTCAACTCCAGAAGAACCCGACTTCGCGCCCAGTCCGATCTCAGCCGCACCCACCACGTCACCCGCCTCCACATCGCCTCCGGTCGGTAGCGGAACGCGCTTGGCCTGACCACCTGACGCGGATCCGCCCACATACGCCCAGATGGCCGTACTACCCGCGGGGTCAACCTTCGCGATCCTTCCGCGTCGAGTACGTGCCGCGCGATCGCTCCAGGATCCCGACCCGCCGCCGTCCACTCGTTCGGCCGTTAGTCCACGAGACCGCCACCTGCGACGATCATGGACGCCGTTTCACGTTCCAGCGACGCACGAAGAAGTCGATGTCATTTCGGGCCGGGCCGAAAAGGCCTGGAATCGTTGGGAGGTTGTCGCGCATGTCGGTGGCTGGAGGCATGCCCGTTCTTGCGATCAAAAGCAAGGAGGGCGAAGTCAACGCCCTCATGCACACGCGAGGAACGGACGGCCCTGTCCAGGTGATGGTTGAACTGCTCAACGGCACGGCACCTGGCGGATCAATCTCCAAGAAGATCGTCGAAGCCGGCGTGGAGGCGGCATTGGCGGACAACCCGCTCTGGGTGGACACGACCTGGCTCACCGCCGACAGCGCATTCGGCGCCGCCCCGCTGGCAGCACTCGAACACTTCGACCAAGAGATCGAACACACGATCGCGGACTCACCGAACTCGACAAACCATGCCTGATCCCGGTCATCTCATCTCGGGCTGACCAGCAGCAGCTTCACTCCATCCGCATGCTGCTCGAACACCAAGACCGCCCCGTGGTCATCCGCACTCAACACCCCTCCTCGATCGCCTCAGATCTTCCGCAGGAGATCGAGCGCATCGCCGCTGCTCTCCACCGAGGACCTGAGGCCTTTCGCATCGTCTTCGACGAGGGCTACCTCGAAGCAGTGGAGCAACACCGCGTCGACGCACTCGCGCAGAGCATCAACAAGGTCCTCACAGCCGGATTCACCTCGGTCAGCCTGCTATCAGGATCAACACCGCCGAAACGGACGAATTACGAGACCCACATCCGCCCGCGAGCTGAAGTGCAGCTGTGGGAAGCGGTCCGATAGGCCTGCGATCGCCGACTGGGCTACGGCGACTACGGGGTCGTCCACCCGATCCCGCCAACACCCGAAGGCCCGATCTTCGGACCGAACCCCTACATCCACTACACGGTTCCGGGTGCAACTCTCTCGATCGCGCGCCAGATCCCGGGGCGCAGAGGCGCACCACCATCCGGATCGTCCGAACGCTACTTCCTCGAGGTGGCCGACGAGCTCGTCCACCGTCCGGAATTCGCCGGTCCGCAGTTCTCCTGGGGCGACCGAGTTCTGCATTCCTGCAAGTCAAAGCCAGCGATGCGGCTGGGGAAGTCGACGAAGTGGATCTCGATCGCTACATCGCACCACCTGGCCCATCTCGCAAAGCGCCTGGACTCACCGACCTCCTGAGCCGAGGCCGCGCAACGCACGGTCGAGATCACCCGGACAACGACCCAGCTACCACCGCCTTCTCACGGGGTGCTTCACCACCGCCGCGCGGACGCTGCGACACCCAGGAGCAGGAAGATCCTCGTAGGGTTGATCGGCATGACGCTCGAGGACTTCCAGCGACGCCTGCGGGACTTCGCTGACGAACGCGACTGGCAGCAGTTCCACACCCCCAAGAACCTCGCCATGGCCCTGGCCGGCGAGGCAGGCGAGCTCCTCGAGCTCTTCCAATGGCTCACCCCCGAGCAGTCAGCCCAGGTCACTCGCGATCCATCCACCGGCGAGAACGTGCGCTACGAGCTGGCCGACGTCCTCGCCTACCTGCTCCGGTTGGCCGATGTGCTCGAAATCGACCTCATGGCCGCGCTCGATGAGAAGATGACCTTGAACGCGGCCAAGTACCCGGTGGAGCTGGCCAAGGGCAACGCGCGCAAGTACGACCAGCTCGGACAGGAGGACCAGTGAGGATCGCGCTCCAGCCGGCAGCGCTCAACGATCGCGACGTCGCCCAGCACTACCGCGACACCATCGACAGCAGGGTTGCCTTCTCCCAGCACGTCGACGTCGTCCCCTCGGGCGTTCTCACAACACTTGGCGCTGAATTTCCCCAGCACACAGCACAGTTCTGGGGAGCGACCCGCGGCCGCAACGACGTGAACGTCTCCAAGTGGGAGCGCCTCGAACCGGGCGATGCCGTCTTCTTCTACGGCAAGAAGCAGCTCTACCTCGCGGGCCACGTCGTCCTCACTTTCCGCAACGAGCCCATGGCCGAACGCCTGTGGGGCCGGAACCAGGACGGGCTGACCTGGGAGCTCATGTTCGCCCTCACCAACCTCCGCGACATCTCGGTCCCCATCGAAGAAGTCCGCAGCGCGCTGGACTGGAGCGACAACGCATTCATCCAGGGCTTCACGGTCTACGATGGCGACAAAGCCGACAGGCTCGCCGAACTGGTCAATCTCGACACGCTAACCATCCCCACCACCCAAGGCGGACAGGCTCCGGCAACCAAGCGGCCGAACTCCGTACCTGACGGACCGACCGACGGCACCGGAACGGGCAGCTGGCGCCGCGAACGCACAGCCTTCAAACAACGCCTCGTCGAACTGTCCGACGGCACCTGCGCGCTTTGCGGCAACCACCTACCACCCGACTTCCTCGTCGGAGCCCACATCAAGAAACGCGCCATGTGCAGCGAAGACGAGCGAAAGGACTTCGACAACGTCGGCATGCTGGCCTGCCTCCTCGGCTGCGACAGCCTCTTCGAGCACGGCTTCATCGCAGTCGGCGAAGACGGTCACATCCTGATCAGCGACGCCACCAACACCACCCCGGACGTCGCGCAGTTCGTCAAGGACCGCCTCGACGGCCGCACCAGCACCTGGTGGACCCCGCAGCGCGAGCCCTACTTCAAGTGGCACCGCGAGCACACCTTCATCAAACCCCACGACGGCGCCTAGCCGGGACCGAGTCTCTTCCAACGCGCACCGGCAGAAGTCGGCTCGGCGTCGGTGTCACGATCACGCCGCACGACACCCTCCAGCTTCCGTCGCCACCAATCCTGGTTGACCTCTCCCCCTCGCGAGTCAGCCCCATCGGGGCCGAGATCGGCAGCGAAGGTGCGGATCAGCGACAGCAGCGCGCCCTGCCGCGCTGAGAGCACGGCACCCCGTAGCGTTCCCGCTCGTTGCCGATCAGGCCCGGACTCACCGGACAGCACCACCAGCGAAACGCAATTCTTCGGGCAGGTCTTCTACCCGAGGACCTCCCACGCCCCGTGTGGTGACGGCGACGACGAGATCTCGCGCTTGCAGCCCACGGGAAGCCGATCATGTTCTACAGTGCCCCTTGCTCCGAGCGGTAATCACATGAACACACTGCGCGACGGCACTGGGGGAATTCTGTGAGTGACAGCCGGTCTGCGAACATCGTCCGGTTCTGGCGAAGCGTCGAGATGCTCAGTCCGCAAGACGTGCCGAAGACAAAACCCTACCGCCGCGGTGCCCACGAGCAGATCTTCGACCTGGACGCGGGGGAACTCGCCCCTTGGGAGTCGGGGCACCCGCTCCTCGACGAACCGATCCCCCCTCGGTACACGTGGCAGTTCACGGTCTACGGCGGCCTGTACTCCCGATCGGCCGTTGCCGAGGCGCTGGTGGAGGCGTTCGGGCAGGACACGAGGGAGGAACGACCGAGCGACGGGCGCACCGCCCTGTTCGCGCTCACCATCGACGCCGACGGGTGCCTGATCGAGAACGGCGCGACCCTGTCGGCCTGCGCTTGGACACTGGGGAAGCTGACCTCCTCCAGGCTGGATCCCAACGCCCTCGACGGGTTCGACGAGGAGGAACGGGCATTCGCCGAGGCGATGGACAAGCTGGTGCCGCCGGAACGTCGCTCCTCCACCGACGAGGAACACGACGGCAAGACGACCTCCGGCCCGTTCGATCGAGTCGTGCGCGCCTTCGGCGACCGCTTGAAGTCCGCGGGCATCGATGCGTGGAGCGCCGGAGCCGAAGCCGCGGGCACGGCCGTCAAAACAGCGACGGAGACCGCGGTGGGCCCGGTTCTCGGCGGTGTCGCCGGTGCTGCTGCGGGGGCGTTCACCGAGAGCGTGCTCGGCCCGGGCGACGCTGAAGACGACGGTGCTGTTTCCGAGACCGCCACCGCGCAACCGAGCGCACCTCGCCTTCTCGTCACCACCTTGGCACTGCACGATTTCGTCGCCGAGATGGCCGCGGCGCTGGGCGTGCGCGATTTCCTCAACGCCACCGGGGTGCGCGTCCGGTGCCGTGCAATACCGATCCGCGACGACTCCGCCGATCAGGACTTCCTCAACAGCCACATCGCCAACGACCTCAGCCATGTCGCGGACGCGGTGGCCAGGGACGACGTGGGCGCTGCCTTGCGGAACTACCTGACCGACGGGAGCGCGCTCGACACCGCGCGCCGGGTCGACGTCCGGGCGCACCCGGACGCGGTGATCGCCGGTGTCGAACCGCAGCACGTCCCGGCCGCGCGGTGGCCCGGCGACCCGGCCAAGCCGCTCGTGCTCAGCCAGCAGTTCGCCGTCAACCGCGTCGTCGCCGAGCTCCGCGACAACGCAGGGCTGTTCTCGGTGAACGGTCCGCCGGGCACCGGCAAGACCACGTTGCTGCGCGACGTGCTCTCCGCCATCGTCCTCGAGCGGGCGAGCCGCCTCGCCGAACTCGCGTCCCCTTCGGAGGGCTTCACCGAGCGCCTCGAACTCGTTCCGGTCGGGCCGAAAGAGATCCCCACGCCGGTCTACGGCGTGTCCTGCGCGTTGAGCGGCTTCGAGATCGTCCTCGCCACTGCCACCAACGATGCGGCGAAGAACGTGACCGCGGAAGTTCCCGGGATCGACGCCGTGCGCGGATACACCGACGAAGCGCTCGACGCCGACTACTTCACCGACCTGGCCTCGCACGTCCTCGACGCCGAGGCGTGGGGGTTGGTCGCGGCAACGCTCGGCAATCTCAAGTACCGCAACACGTTCGCCAAGCGCTTCTGGTGGGGCAACTACAGGACCTCGCAGAACCAGGACTCCCAGGACGCCGCCCCATCGGGCGCCGTGGGCATGTATCAGCTGCTCAAGGAAGCCGCCCACGATCCCGAGGCGGTCGACGACTGGGACACCGCGGTCACCGACTTCCGCCGTGCCCGCGAGGAAGTGGACCGCCTCGCCGAGACGCGGCAGCACGCCGCTGACGCGATCACCGCGGAGAGCAGTTGCCGTCGGCGGTGGGATGAGGCCAAGAGGGCGTTCGCCGACGCCGACGCTTTGTGTGCCCTCTTGAGAAAGGACTTGGCCACCAGCGACGCCGAGGTGAGGCGTGCCGACCGGGTGTTCCGCGACGCCGACGACGACTACGAGAGCCACCTCCGGCACCGGCCGGGATTATGGGTCACGTTGGCCACGTGGTTCCGGGCACCGCGTGAGTGGCAGGCCAAGCACGAGCGTCTCGAGGAGACTCGGGATGGGGCAAAGAAGAAGCTCCGCGACGCCGAAGGGACACAGGAACGACTCCAGCAGCGACTGAGCGCGAAACTGACCGAGCTGCAGAAGGCCGAGGACGTACGCGCCGCGGCCTCGTACGAGCTCGACCTGGCTCAGGGCCAGGTGACTCAGGCGCGCGACCGATGGCCCGGCCATGTGCCGATCCCCGACGATTTCTCCGGCGACGACGAGTTCCAGAAGTGCGCGCCGTGGTCCGACGAGGAGTACGTCACGGCCCGCAACCGGCTGTTCCTGAAGGCGCTGCGATTGCACCGCGCCTTCATCTTGCACTCCAGCAACCGGATCCGCAGCAACCTCAGCGTCATGACCGAGATCCTGCAGGGCAGCGCCAAGCCCTCCTCTGCGGCGAGGTTGGCGGCCTGGCAGTCCTTGTTCCTGGTCGTGCCGATGATCTCGACGACGTTCGCCTCACTGCCTCGCCTGTTCACCGGCCTCGGTCGTGAGAGCCTGGGCTGGCTCCTCGTCGACGAAGCAGGCCAGGCCACCCCGCAGCAGGTGGTCGGCGGTCTGTGGCGCTGCCAACGGGCGGTCGTGGTGGGAGATCCGCAGCAGCTGGAGCCGATCGTGACGCTGCCGACCTCGGCACAACACGCGCTGCGCCGTCATCACCAGGTCGACGAGCAGTGGACTCCGGAGACGACCTCAGCTCAGGGCGTGGCCGACAGGCTCACCCGTCACGGGACCACGCTGCCCCTCCAGGACAGCGACGAGCAGGTCTGGGTAGGCGCTCCGCTCCGCGTCCACCGACGTTGCGACCGACCGATGTTCGAAGTGTCCAACGACATCGCCTACGGTGGAACGCTCATGGTCTACGGAACCCAGCACGCTGGTCAGTTCCCGGACGAGAACCGCTGGATCGACGTCCGGAGCCAGATCTCCACCGGCCATTGGGTTGGCGATGAGGGAAACGCGCTCACCGATCTGGTCGAGCAACTGGTGGCGCAGGAAGTCGACCCGGATGACGTCCGGGTGATCAGCCCGTTCCGCGACGTCGTCAGAGGAGCCAAGAGCCGGCTCAGCGCGCACGTCGGCCCTGAATTCGCGAAGCGCAACGTGGGGACCGTGCACACCGTGCAGGGCAAGGAATCCGACGTCATCATCCTCGTGCTGGGGAGCGCTCCGAAAAGTCCCGGCGCGCGGCTGTGGGCAGCCGAACGCCCGAACCTGCTCAACGTAGCGGTCTCCAGGGCCAAACGACGATTCTACGTCGTCGGCAATCGACAGCTCTGGAAGGATCTTCGCTTCTTCGATCGGCTCGCTGCGTCGCTCCCCGTTCACGAGTGGCGGTGAGGTGTTCCAGGAACCGCGGCGAAAGCGAAGCCGGCCTCCTCGCCATGGGCACCGCCTGCACCATCCCAGAAGCAGACGTACTCGCGGGGACTCGGCATATCAGGCCCCGACACCGTGACCGACAAGGCTGGGAAGAACGCATCGCACGCGCACTCAACGAAGCGGCCACCGAGCTGGCGAAAAAGATCCAGAGCTACCACCTGTAGGCACCTGCTCCCGTTTCCGGGTGTCCAGCGCTTCGGAGCGGTTGCCGACTTGCGCGCGTATCCCGTCAAGGTGTCCCGACGAACTCCAGGAAGAAACACGCGAGACAGCAAAAGCCCTTTGCGCTCCAACCTGTTCCAGGAACCAGAAGGCGGGTGAACAATTCGCAAGTCCGTCTCGGACACTCTTTTGCCCCACGGGCTGGCTGGCTCGTGATGAGTGATCAGATCATTGGCTCCTTGGTCCCGCCTCCCATCGAGTCCCGGCTTCAGGCAAGCGGGGTTCGTCAGGGACAGCGGCCGCTGTCGGTGCCCTCGGTCCGCACCGAGCCAGACCCGCCAGGCGCCGTTTACGGGATCGGCCACGTCGACCGTGCGGGTCGGGTGTCGGCGCGCCCGATCCTGCGGGCACTCGGCTGGCCACCTCGACAGCCCATCGCGGTCAAGGCCACCCGCACGACGGGAACTCGACCTCAGAACCTTTGACCCCAAGTACTCCCGCGCCGGTGTTTCGCCGGTCAGATGTGCACTGGGGTACGAGGGTTGTGGTTCCGCGAGCTTGACGCGGGAACCGTGCACACACCGTGCGGTCCTCACCTGGTCCCGCCATCGGCTCAGAGGGGGTAGATGCGCACCTCGGGGATCGATGTGGCGGCGAGGCCACCACGCCCGAGCACGGAGTATCAGCTTTGGCTATAAGGCTGACTCGGGATCCGGCCTTGTCGTCGCCGTCGATCACCGGTGGAGTTGGTGCAGCGCAACGCTCGTCAACGAGTCCAAGGCCGTGACGGAGGCCCACATGGTATCAGCCGAATTCGGGACACCAGTGGTGTCACCGCCGCTCCCCCACCGGGACCGCAAGGCCTGGGGCATCGTCATCCTGCTCTTCGCCTTCTTCACCCTGAACTTCGCGGACAAGGCGGCCGTGGGGTTGGCGTCGCAGCAGATCCGCCATGACCTCGGGCTGAGCGCCGGGGACTTCGGCTTGGTCGGCAGCGCGTTCTTCTGGTTGTTCGCCGTCGGCGCGGTGGGGTTGTCCGCCGCGATGCGCTGGATCTCCGCGAAGTGGGCGGCGGCCATCCTGATGTTCACCTGGGTGGCGAGCATGCTGCCGCTCGCGGTGCCCACCACGTTCGGGGTGCTGCTGGTGTCGCGGATCGTGCTGGGCTTCTTCGAGGGGCCGGCGCACGCGCTGTGCCAGAGCGTCGTCGCGGACCGGTTCCCGAAGGAGAAGCGCGCGTTCGCCGGATCGATCGTGAACGCGGGATCCTCGGTCGGTCCGCTGATCTCCGCACCGGCGCTGACCTGGGTGATCGTCACTCACTCCTGGCACGCCGCATTCCTCGTGCTGATCGCGGTCGGCATCCTCTGGCTGGTGGTCTGGCTCTGCTATGTCGAGCGCCAGCCGCTGCGCAGGCGCCCGGTGGCCGAGGAGGTCGAAGCGGACCCGAACGGCCACATCGACGTGCCGTTCCTGCGGTTGCTGCGGCTGCCCAGCTTCTGGGGGCTCAGCCTGATGTCGTTCGCGGGCTACCTCATCACGTCGCTGAAGGTCTCCTGGTTGCCCGCGTTCCTCGGCGAAGGTCTCGGCTACTCGCCGACCACCGTCGGATGGCTGGTCACCCTCCCCTACGCCACAGCGGTCGTCGTCCTGCTCGCCAGCGGATACCTGTCCGGCCGGCTCCTCTCTCGGGGCTGGAGCTCCCGGGCCGCGCGCGGGTACTTCAGCGGCGCGCTGATCGTTTTCGCCGGCCTGAGCATGATCGCGTTCGCGTTGGTCGGACCGGGAACGCTCCAGCTGATGCTGGTGATCTGCACCTTCTCCATCAACAGCGTCGCGTTCTCGGTCGCCTTCGCAGGCGCGTCCGACTTCCTCCCGCAGCGCCAGCGCGCCGCGTTCTTCGGGTGCGTGATCGGGTTCTACAGCATCGCGGGAATCATCGCCCCCTACGCGCTGGGGCTCATCGTCCAAGCCGGACCGACGCCTTCCGCGGGCTACGCGAACGGATTCCTCGCCGTCGGCATCGCCATCTGCGCCTGCGCCGTGGTCGGCGCACGCCTGCTGAACCCGGAGGCCGCCCGCCAGGCGCTGGAGACCGAGACCGCGATGAGGAAGGCATCATGACGCAGGCACCGCTGACCGGGATCCGCGTCGTGGACCTGGGCCAGTACATCGCCGCTCCCGGGGCCGGACAGCAGCTGGCCGACTTGGGCGCCGAGGTGATCAAGGTGGAGAGCCTCACCGGCGACCAGGCACGTTCCGTCGGCTCGTTCGGTGAGGCGATGCTGCACGCGAACAACCGCGGCAAGCGCAGCATCGCGGTCGACCTGCGTCGACCTGAGGGCTTCCGGATCCTCGACCAGCTGTGCGCGGGATCGGACGTGCTGCTGCACAACTTCCGGCACGGCTCGGCCGAACGCCTCGGCATCGGGCCGGAGCAGGTGCGCTCACGCCACCCACACCTGGTCTACGGGTTCGTCACCGGGTTCGGAACGCGTGGCCCCTCGGCAGGGCGAGCCGGCCTGGACATCGCCGCCCAAGCCGAGTTCGGGGTCATGCACACCACCGGTGAAGCCGATGGTGAGCCACAGCGCGTCGGCTTCACCATCGCCGACGTGCTCGCCGCGAACGCGCTGGCAGCCGGGGTGCTCGCCGCGCTGGTCCGCCGCAGCCGAACCGGCAACGGCGCACTCGTCGAGACATCCCTGATGGAAGCAGTCGTGGCGGCTCAGGCGACGCAATGGATGAGCTACCGCCGCACCGGCGAAACGCCCTCACGGACGGGAAACGGCCAGCCGGCAGTGGCCCCCGCCGCGGATCTGGTGCAGACCGTCGACGGCGCCGTCGTGGTCTCCGCCTACACCACGACCAAGTGGGCCGCACTGTGCTCGGCGATCGGCAGACCCGAACTCGCCGCCGACCCGCGCTTCGCCGACAACCAGTCGAGGGTCGCCAACCGTCCGGCGCTCAAGGAAGTTCTGGGTTCAGCTCTCGGCCACCTCACCCGTGCCGACGCCATCGCGCTGCTGGCTTCGCGGGGGATCGTGTGCGGCTCGGTGCGGTCGTTCGACGAGCTCGTGAAGGACGCGGACCTCTCCGCATCGGGTCTGCTCGTCCAGCTGGACGAGCTCGGGATCGACGCCCCGGCCGCGCCCTTCCAGGTCGACGCGACGGTGCGCGGCCGGACGTCAGCCGCCCCCCGGCTGGGTGAGCACACCCGCGAGGTGCTGCGCGAACTCGGGCGCAGCGAGGACGAGATCGAACGGCTCGCCGACGACGGCATCGTCGGCAAGCCGGAGCAACCACGAGGGATGGAGACCCGATGAGCGGCACGCCCGACTTCGACGCGTACTTGCGCACGATCGCCGAGTTCACCGACGACGAGCTGATCCCGTTCGAGCCCGAGATGGTCGACGCGGGTCAGGTCCCGGATCGGATCGTGCGGCGCATGGCCGAGCTAGGGCTGTTCGGCATCTCGATCCCACCCGACTATGGCGGGTTCGGCTGGACGATGGAGCAGCAGGTGCTGCTGACGTTGGAGTTCACCAGGGCGTCGTGCGTCTACCGCTCGCGCTTCTCGACCGTGATCGGGCTCTGCTCGCAGGCGATCCTCGATCACGGCACGGAGGAGCAGCGCCGCGAGATGCTGCCTGACATGGCGGCCGGCCGGCAGGTCACGTCGTTCGCGCTGTCCGAACCGGAGGCCGGCTCGGACGCCACCAATGTTCAGACCACTGCCCGGCGCACCGGCGACGGGTGGGTTCTCGACGGGTCGAAGCGCTACATCACCAATGCGCACTGGGCGGACACGCTGCTCGTCTTCGCACGCACCGACGACGCCGAGGTGTCCGCGTTCCTCGTGGACCGGACCGCGCCCGGCGTGTCGACCCGGATTCCCGACCTCATGAACGGCCACGCCGAAGGCCCCGTCGGCGAGATCGACCTGGACTCGGTGGTCGTCGCCGAGGACCGGCTGCTCGGCGGGGTGCCGGGCGCCGGGCTCACGGCGGCGATGCGCGGGATCAATCACGCCCGGCTGCACGTCGCCGCCACCTGCGTCGGCCAGGCGACCCGGATGCTCGAGGAGACCACTCGCCACGTCCAGAACAGGCACCAGTTCGGAGCACCGCTCTCCGAGCTCGGCGTCGTGCAGGCCCAGCTGGGCCGGTGCTACTCGGAGATGGAAGCCGGGCGCGCGCTCACCCTCGACGCAGCACGCTCGTTCGACGCCGGAACCATTCCCCGGCACCGGATTTCGGCGGCCAAGCTGTTCTGCTCGGAGATGGTCGGCAGGGTCGCCGACCAGTGCGTGCAGTTGCTCGGCGGGGAGGGCATCGTCGGACCGCACCCGGTGCCCCGGATGTGGCGCGACGTCCGCACCCTGCGGATCTACGAGGGCGCCTCCGCCATCCACGAGCGCAACCTCGGCCGGGCGATGACCCGGTCTGTCGCGTCGGAGGGAGTGCTGCCGGACAGCTACCGCGTACGTTAGGGCTGGACCGGAGGAGGGACGATGGAACTGCGCCAGATCGAGTACTTCCTGGCCGTGGTCGAGCACGAGGGGCTGAACCGCGCCGCCCAGCACCTCTACGTCTCCCAACCGGCGCTGTCCCAAGCGATACAGGCGCTCGAACGCGAGCTCGGCGTGGAGCTGTTCCAGCGCGTGGCGCGGCGCAGCCTGGCCCTCACCCCGGCGGGGACGCTGCTGGTTCCCAAAGCGCGGGCGATCCTCGACGACGTCGTCGCCGCCCGCGACGCGCTGAGCTCGGCGCGGGACCTCGAGGCGGGCTCGGTCTCCATCGGCACGATGCCGGAGATGTCCAGCGATGCGGTCGCCTCCTGGATCACGTCGTTCCGGTCCCGCTACCCGGACGTGCGGCTGAACATCTCCGAGGTCGCCGGCGTCCGGGACCTGTGCGGTGAAGTGGTCACCGGACGCTACGAGCTCGGATTCACCACCCGGCCGGTCCCCGCCAAGAGCCTCGAATTCGTCGAGCTCGGGGTGCAGCGGCTGCTGCTGGTGATGCCGCCGGGTTCTCCGGCACCGCCGAGCGGGACGCTACCGCTCGACGCCCTCAGCTACCTGCCGCTGACGATCTGCTCGCTCGCGCAGCGCGAGAACGACCGGGTCGCGACCGCCCTGCGGAACGTGGGGGTGGAACCGCGGCTGATCGCGAGCATGCCCAACCGCCACGCTCAGCTCACCCTCGTCCTCGGCGGCGGAGTGCACGCGTTCCTCCCGCTGCGGATGGCCGTCCAGGCACGACGGCTCGGTGCCGTCGTGATCGAAACCGATCCACTGGTGTCGGTGCCCTTCGGCGTCGCGCACCGGCGCGATGCGCTGAGCCCGGCGGCGCAGGAGTTGGTCCGCCACTGCAAAGCCACCCTCGACACCTGGTACGCGGCCATCGCCAACGCTCAGACCGACGGGGCGAGCCTGATCGACGCGGCCGACGCCGCCTACGACGACGTGCACCTCCCGATGAATCCTTGATCGCCGGCGTCCGCGCTGTCGGCCCGTCGTCGCACCGCGGTCGACAGGGACCTCGTCAAGGGTGCGGCCGGGTCGGTCTCACCGCGGCTTCCTCGCACCCACGTCGGCGGGCTCGCCGTGGTGGGCAAGGGTGGGGCCGCGTGTTCCCAGTCGATGATCACGGTCCGTTCCGCGATCAGCCACCGATCCGCGCGTCGTTCGAAGATGTCGAAGTACCGAAGGCCTTGGAACACCGCCGCCGACGCACCGCCGTCGACCGGCTGTCGCCGGTACAGGCAATAGGTCTCCACCTCCGCGCGTTCCCCGTGCAACGCGATGGTGGGTGGGCTCAGGAAGTGGAAAGTGCTCTCCAGCGTTGCACCGTAGGTCTCGAAGAACTCGAAGAGCTCGTCGACGGTTCCGCTGAAGCGCCCGTGGTCGTCCGTGGCGTCGGGGTGGTAGCAGGTTCTGGCGAGTTCGCGGTCTCCGCGGTCGATCGCGTGCGCGTAGCGTCCGAGCACATCGGTGATCTCGGTCCGCGCGACCAGCTCGTCAAGAGTGGGCATGTCGCCTCCTCGCAGCAGGTTCTTCACACCGCCGTGTAGCCGCCGTCGATGACCAGCTCGGCACCCGTGATGTACTTCGACTCGTCCGAGGCCAGGAACAGCACGCCGTGGGCGACGTCGGCTGGTTCACCTCGAGCGCCCAGCGGTATCGCGGCGAGCGTGCGCGCGTTGTACTCGCGCGCCGCCGGCGACTCGTCCTGGCGCACCGAGCCGCCCGAGCCCGTTTCGATCGAGCCCGGGTGGACCGAGTTCACCCGGATCGCGTGCTGGGCGTAGGTGGCGGCGTCGGCTTTCGTCATCAACCGCACGGCCCCTTTCGTCGCGTGGTAGAGCGGCACCATCGCATTGCCGACCATCCCGTACATCGACGACATGTTGATGATGCTGCCGCCGCCTGCGGCGATCATCTGCGGCACCACGTGTTTGGTGCACAACCAGGTGCCGCGCACGTTGACGGCGAAGAGCTCGTCGAACTCCGCGATCTCGACCTCGTGAGCCGGTTTCCGCGGTCCGCCGACGCCGACGTTGTTGACCAGCACGTCGATCCCGCCGTGCTCCTGCGCGATCCGCTGGATCGCCTGCGCCACCGAGCGCTCGTCCCGGATGTCGACCTGCAGCAGGTCGGAGTCGGGTGCCCCCACCAGGTCCAGTCCGATCGTCACGCCGCCCTCGCTGCCGATGACCCGACAGATCTCGGCGCCGAGTCCACCGGCCGCACCCGTGACCACGCACGTCTTCCCATCGAGGCGACCGCCGCGGCCAGAGGTCATGACGGCCGCCCTGAGATCGCGGATCTGCCGCCATCGACGCGGATCGCTTGGCCGGTGACGTAGCCGGCTCCGGGCGAGGCCAGGAAGGACACCACCGCGGCGACCTCCTCCGGCCGGCCCATTCGTCCCAGCGGGATGGTGCGTTCCCACTGGGCTCTGGCTTCGTCGTCGCGCCACGCGTCGTCGTTGATGGCCGTGCGGATGAACCCCGGGTTGATCGCGTTCACCGTGATCCCCTCCAGTGCCAGTTCCGCGGCGAGCTGCCGGGTCAGCGCGACGATCCCGCCCTTGGAGGCCGTGTAGGCCGGGTAGGCGTAGCCGCGGTCGGCGGCACCCGAGCCGATGTTGATCACGCGCTTGGCGTAGGGGCCGTCCCCGGCCGTGAGGTGCGGCATCGCGGCCTGGACGACGCGGAAGGTGCCGACGAGGTTGATGTCGAGCACCGTCCGCCAGATCTCGGGAGTGGTGGCGCGCGCGTCGGCGCGCACGAGGACTCCGGCTGCGTTGACCACGACGTCGATGCGGGACCGCCAGCCCACGACCTCGTCGATGGCCGCTGCGACCTGCGCGTCATCGCGCACGTCGCAGGCCACGGCCAGGCGGTCCCGGTCATCGCGCCCTGCGGCCAAGCCCGCCTCGTCGCGGTCGAGGGCGGCGACGTGGAGTCCGTCCCGGCGCAGCTGACCGGCGATCGCCGCACCGATCCCCGACGCCGCACCGGTGACGACGGCGACCCTCGGAGCCCGCCCGGTCATGACGCCGCCGCCGCTGCACCGGTGCCGACCTCCGCTTCGTCGTCCGCGGTGCTGTTGTTGCGGATCCGAATGACTCCGATAGTCGAGATCAGCGACAGCAGGCTCATCGCCAGCAGGTACCACCCCAGCGAGTTGATGCCGAACGTGGCCACGAGGCTGGCCGCCACCATCGGGGCGATCGCACTGCCGCCGATCATGCCGATGGTGTAGCCGATCGACAGCCCGGAGTAGCGCACGTTGACCGGGAACGCCTCCGCGTAGAACACCCCTGCCACACCTTGGCCCGCGGCGTGCGGGATGCACATGAGCACGTAGCCGAGGAAGATCAACCAAACGTCGCCGCTGCTGACCAGCCAGATCCACGGGAAGGCCAGGACCGCCTTGCCGATCACCCCGGCCAGGATCATCCTGCCGCGGCCGACCCGGTCCGACAGCGTGCCGGAGGCGACCACGAACACGCAGTCCAGGATCATCGCGACCAGGACGATCAGCAGGATGGTGCCGCGGCTGATGCCCAGCGACGTCGTGGCGTAGGAGAGCCCGAACACCGACATCAGGTAGAACACCACGCCACCGCTGAGCGTGGTCCCCGCCACCAGCAACGTCCGCACCGGGTAGGTGCGCAGGATCGTCAGCGCCGGAGCACGGTCGGTGGCGCCGCGCTGCTTGATCTTCTCGAACGTCGGGCTCTCGTCGATGGTGCGCCGCAGCACGTAACCCAGCACGATGAGGATCGCGCTGAGCAGGAACGGCACGCGCCAACCCCAGCTCAGGAACGCCTCCTGCGGCAACGCGTTGAGCGGCAGGAAGACCAGGGTGGCCAGTACCAGGCCGAGCGGGCCGCCGATCTGCACGAAACTGCCGAAGTAGCCCTGCTTCTCCGGTCTGCTGTGCTCCATCGTCAGCAGCACCGCGCCGCCGAGCTCGCCGCCCATCGCGAATCCCTGCACGATGCGCAGCAGGATCAGCAGCACCGGGGCGGCCACGCCCAGGGTGGTGTAGCCCGGCAGGAGTCCGATGAGGAGGGTCGCGCCGCCCATGAGGGTCAGCGTCAGCACGAGCATCGGGCGCCGACCGACCTTGTCACCGAGGTGACCGATCACCACACCGCCGATGGGGCGGACGAGGAAGGCGACGGCGAAGGTCGACAGGGACACCAGCGTGCCGGCCAAGCCCTGCAGCGCGGGGAAGAACACCTTGTTGAACACCAGCGCCGCGGCGGTCGCGTAGATGAAGAAGTCGTAGTACTCGATGGTCGTTCCGATCACGCTCGCCGCAGCGGCGCGTCTGGACTGCAATGTGGCCATGATGTCTCTCTTCGTTGAGAGCGAATGGTTTTCGATACGTCGCGATTTCCGGCGATCGCTAATTGCATCGGAATACGGCCGTGCTCGGCCCGTGCCGTGAACGCGAAGAATGCGCACGCGGCCTCAACTGTTGAGAAGGTTTGTGAGTTCCCGGAGGGATCAGTTCATGCTGTCGTGCTCGGTTGATCCAGATAGGTGCCGCGGTGGAACAGCAACGGACGGCGGTCTGCGGTGCTGGCCAGTTCGTGCACCTCACCGATGACGATGGTGTGATCACCACCGTCGTACTCGTGCCACAGCTCGCACTCGATCCAGGCGACCACGCCGTCCAGGACGGGGGCGCCCAGCGGGCTCGGCAACCACTCGATTCCGGCGAACTTGTCCGCGCCGGAGCGGGAGAACTGCTGGCTGAGCTCCCGCTGATCGGCCGCCAGGATGTTGACGCAGAACGAGCCGACGTCGCGGATGCGCGGCCAGGTCCGCGAGGTCCGGGCGACCGCGAAGGTCACCAGCGGTGGGTCCAGCGACAGCGAGGCGAACGACTGGCAGGTCAGCCCGACCGGTCCCTCGGCACCCACCGCCGAGACCACGACGACACCGGAGCAGAAGGAGCCCACCACATCACGCATGCGCTGCGGCGGAATCGCACCGCGGGAATCGTTCCGCGTCGATTCGGCGATGTCACCGCTCGTTTCCATGTTTCACCACCTTCGTCATCTTTCAGTGGAATTCAGAGCAAGGCCACGGCGTTGCCGGGTGAGCCCAGCCCACCGACGAGGGCCAGCGGTACCGAGACGAACATGAACTCGTGGCGGCCGAGGTCTCGGAGTCGCGCGGCGAGCTCATCGAAGTCGAACAGTTCGCCGAGCGGGATGCCGAGCAGTCCGAGCAACCGGCGGTGCAGGCTGCCCACGGCAGGATTGCCGGGGGTTACCTCGACTGCCGGGTTGTCCGCGCCGATCGCTGCGATGTGCCAGTCCCACAGCAGTTCCGCCGTCGCCTCGTCGGCGCCCAGTCCGGCCGAATCCAGTCCGCTCTTGCGGGCCGAGATCTCCTCCCGTGCGGCGGGTTTCAGCGCCCGGTAGGCCTGCAGCCAGCCGGTGCGCACGCACAGCACGTCGCCGGGGCGGATCGTCACGTCCTGCGCACGCGCGACGGCGCGCAGCTCGTCGGCGGTGATGCTGCGCTCGGCGAGCGGATCGTAGTCGCTGCCGCTGAAATGCGTTGCGACGTCGAGCAGGACTCCGCGTCCGATGATGCCGGTGCGGGCCCAGTGGTGGATGCTCAGCCGCGGGTTCCCGGCCGCCGGGTCGTCCACGACTCCGCCGTAGAAGCCGTGCTCGCGCACCCGGTGGTGCCGGAACCCGTCCCACTGGGTCGACCCCTGCGGGAAGAAGGAGTCCAGCCGGTCGTCCCACATGCTGCCGATGCGCTTGATCGTGTGCTGAAACGGTTCTCGCCGGAACAGCGGCGGATCTGGTTGGTCCAGCGGAAGACTCAGCCCGATCCGTTCGCCGGTGCGCACCAGTCCGGTGGCGGCGCGCACCGCGTCGGCGTCGAGCAGGTTGAGGGTGCCGAGCTCGTCATCGGGCCCGAACACGTCCCACGAGCAGTTCGCGCCGAGGTCGTCCAGCCGGGGCAGTTCCGCGTACTTGGGTAGCGATGTCGCATCGATGTCCACTGCTCACCTCTCACTTGCGCGACTACAGCTCCTGGTCGCCGGCGAGCAGGCGTCCGGCGATCGTGCGGCGCTGGATTTCCGATGTCCCGTCGGGGATCCGCAGCGTGCGCGCGTGCCGCCACGCTTCCTGCAACCGCAGCTCGTTGGTTAGGCCCATCGCTCCGTGCACCTGCATCGCCGAGTCGCTGACCCGTCCCAGCATCTCCGTGCACAGGGCCTTGGTCATCGAGGTCTCCTTGACCGCGCGATGGCGCTGTTCGACCAGCCACGCAGTGCGCGCCACCACCGATTTGGCGGCGTAGACGTCCATCGCCATCTCCGCCAGCTTGATCTGGATCGCCTGGTGGTCACCGATGGCGGAGTCGAAGGTCTGGCGCTGCTGGGCGTACTCCACGGACATCTCCAGTGCCCAGCGGGCCAGGCCGACGCACATCGCCGACATCGACAGCCGTCCTTTGCTGATCCCCAGAAGCGCCAGGGCCAGCCCCTTGTGCAGGGTTCCGATGATGTGGTCCTCGGGCACCCGCAGATCCTCGACCGTGACGATGCCGATGTGCGATCCGGCGTGGCCCAGGATCGGGATGACGCTGGTGCACTCGAAGCCCTCCGACCGGGTGTCGACGAAGAACGCGGTGATGCCGCCGCGCCGGTCCTTGTTCGCCTCGGGGTCGGTGACGGCGAACAGGATGCAGTAATCGGCGTAGGGGGCGTTGGTGATCCACTGCTTCGAGCCGTTGATCACCCATTCATCGCCGTCCCGGACCGCCCGGGTGCGGATGCGCTGGACGTCGGAGCCGGCACCGGGTTCGGAGAGCCCGAAGCACAGCGTCTTCTCCCCCGAAGCGATGCCGTCGAGGTACTGCGCCCGCACGTCGGGCTTGAGCTCGCACAGGATCGGGCTCAGCCCGTTGGTGAACACCGACGGGATCACGTTCTCGTGAATGAGCGGCCGGGCGGGCCCGCAGATCCGGTTGAGCTCCTCCTGGATGTGCACCAGCGCGATCTCGCCGAGCCCACCACCGCCGAGTGCTTCGTCGCCGAACATGGTGTAGAAACCGGCCTCCGCCGAGGCCATCCTGACCTGCTTCTTCAGGTCCTGAACGGCAGGCACCAGCAGCCCGTTGTCGTCGTAGCGCTTGCGTTCGTCGTCGAGCAGCGCGGCGTGTTCGCGTTCGATCGGTTCCACGTGGCGCTCGATGAAGCTGAGCACCGCCTTCGCCGTCTCCGCAGCGTCTTCCGGAACGGTGAATTCCATGCGCGTCAGGTCTTTCTCTTCCGGGGCGCTTCCCTGGTGTCGTTGGCCTCCGCCTTCTCGACGTCCAGCGCCAAGGCACGCGCCCAAATGTTGGTGAGGGTCTGGACCACTTCTTCGATATCGAGGTCTTCTCGTTCACCGATGACCAGGTTGATGTAGGCGAAGTTGTTGATCATCGCCACGATCGCCTCCGCGGTGAGCTCGGCGGAGACGTCGGGATCGGCCGCGCCCTGCCGTTGCAGCCGTTCGATGCCGTGCTGCACGCGCTGCCGGAAGTCGCGCCGGATCTGCATGCGGTTCTCCCGCATGCGCTCGTCGAACGTGGCGACCTGCTCGACGATCCGGCTGAACCGCCGGGAGTGCTCCATCTCGGCGAAGTACTGCCGCAACGTGTAGGCGAACCTGTCGGCAACCGTTCCGGTGAAGTCGTCCGGCACGGCCGTCAGGAGGTACCGATCGGCGATGACCGAGTCGACGAGGTTGTAGAAGACGTCTTCCTTGGACTGGAAGTAGATGTAGAAGGTGCCCTGCGCCAGGCCGGCCTCGTCGCAGATGTCACCGACGCGGGTGTCCAGGAAACCTCGGGTCTCGAACACGACGCGCGCAGCGGCCAGCAGCCGGTCGCGCGTTCGGCGACCGCGCGCGGTTCGCGGTTCCGGACTCTGCTGCGAAATCTTCGACGGACTCTTCCTCTGGCCTTCACCGGAGCTGCTGTTCGCCATCATGTCTCCGTTCTCGGACGTGCGGCGTGCCAGCGGCTGCTGAGTCCGCCGCCACGCTCACAGTTGCGGACGCACCTTCTCCGCGAACATTGTCATGGATCGCAGCACCCGATCCTGCGGTTGACTGCCCGCGTCGAACCAGGCCACCAAGCCGCCGAGGCCGGTGT
This sequence comes from Saccharopolyspora terrae, assembly GCF_004348435.1. Taxonomy (NCBI): domain Bacteria; kingdom Bacillati; phylum Actinomycetota; class Actinomycetes; order Pseudonocardiales; family Pseudonocardiaceae; genus Saccharopolyspora; species Saccharopolyspora terrae. The sequence goes on from NZ_SMKS01000017.1 coordinate 44,695, forward strand.
GGCTGTGGAAGGAGGCGAGCTCCTCGGCGACGTCATCGGGCGAACCGAGCACCAGCGTTTTGCGCTCGATGTACTCGTCGTAGCTGAGCTCGTCGATGCCGAGCCCGACCTTCGCGCGGTTGGTCAGGACCCCGACGTACCACATGTAGCCCTCGCGGTACTCCTCCTTGGCCTGCTCGCGGCTCTCCGCCACGTGCACGGCCTTGAGCTGGGAAGCGCGGGCGATGTTCTCGTCGATCGCGTCGAAGGAGTGCCCGGCTGCGCGTGCTTCCTCGCGGTACACCCCGACCAGGTGCTTCACGTCGTTGCGGGTGGGACGTTGACCGAGGACGAACGAGAAGCCCCGCCGGGCCGCCGACCGCAGCGACTCCTCGCTGGAGGACACCATCACGAACACCGGTGGCGTCGGCTTCTGCACCACTTCGGGGAACAGCTCGACCTCGTCGACCACCTCGCCTTCGGCGGGCACCTGGTAGTGCTCGCCCCGGTACTGCACCTTCCCGTCGCGCCACGCCTGCATGACGATGTCGAAGACCTCTTCGTAACGGGCGTCGCGCTCGGCTTCGGGAATCCCGTAAGCCTGGAACTCCAAGCGGTCGTAGGCTTTTCCGATCCCGAAGTTCAACCGCCCGTTGCTGAGCTGGTCGACGTAGGCGTAGTCCTCGGCCAGTCGCAGCGGGTGGTGCATCGGCAGCCGCGACACCCCGGACCCGAGGCGGATCCGCTCAGTGGCCGCCGCGGCCGCGGCCAGCAGGATCTGCGCGGAGGCCACGATCCCGTACCGGCGGCCGTTGTGCTCGGCCACCCAGGCTTCCTCGAAGCCGAGCCGGTCGGCGTGCTTGATCTGCTCGACGGCCTTGTGCACGACCTCGTTGTGTGTGTTCCACGGGGGCACGTTCGAGAGGCTGAAGATCCCGTAATGCGGGGTGGCGACGTTGCTCATTGCTCTCCTCAAAGACCCATGACGGGGTGGTCCGGCAGCCCGCATCGAACGCGGCGCCGCCGGGCGAAACCGCTGCTCAACCCGGCGTGAAGACGGGCTTGACTAAACATGACACGCGCGTCATTGTCAACAGCCAGAGACTCCTTCCGCAGTCACCTCCACTCCCGCATCTGCACTTCCACCGCAGGCGAAAACGCCTGTCCCCGCCCCTGTTTCCGAGGGAGATGTGCACCCCATGAGTTCGGTCCAGACCATCACCGGCGGCATCGACAGCGACCAGCTCGGCCGCGTGCTGATGCACGAGCACGTGTTCGTGTTCAACCACGAGTACGCGGCCAACTACCCCGAGACCTGGGACGACGTGCAGCGCACCGACGACGCGGTCGCCAAGCTGGCCGACCTCAAGGCCAGCGGCATCGACACGATCGTCGATCTGACCGTACTCGGGCTGGGCAGGGACATCCGCAGGGTGCGCGCCGTCGCGGAACGCTCGCCGGTCCACATCATCGCCGCGACCGGCTACTACACCTTCAACGAACTGCCCACCTACCTGCGGCTCCGGGGACCCGGACGGCTCGTCGGCGGCGAGGAGCCGATGGTGGACATGTTCGTGCGTGACATCTCCGAAGGCATCGCGGGAACCGGCATCCGCGCCGGAATTCTCAAGTGCGCGACCGACGTTCCGGGAGTCACCCCCGACGTCGAGCGGGTGCTGCGCTCGGTGGCGCGCGCCCACCTGCGCACCGGCGTGCCGATCTCCACGCACACCGACGTGGCCACCGAGCGCGGGCTCGAGCAGCAGAAGCTCTTCGCCGAGGAAGGCGTCGACCTCGGCAACGTGATCATCGGGCACAGCGGCGATTCCGAGGACCTCGACTACCTCCAGCGGCTACTCGACAACGGTTCCTACCTCGGCATGGACCGGTTCGGGCTGGACAACCGCCTGCCGTTCGACAAGCGCATCCGAACGGTCGTCGAACTCGTCCGCCGCGGCTACGCCACGCGCCTGGTGCTCTCGCACGACGCGTCGTGCCACAGCCACAACTTCCCCGACGCCTACCGCGCCGAACACCTGCCCAACTGGAACTACACGCACATCTCGCGCGACGTCATCCCCGCGCTGCTGGAGGCGGGTGTGAGCCAGCGCGACATCGACACCATGCTCGTGGACAACCCGCGGGACATCTTCTCCGCGCGCCCCGACGAGCGATCATGAACGGGACCGACGAAATCTTCGCCACTGGGGAAAATTCCCAACTCGAAGGCGCCTTGTTCTCAGCCGGTCCACATCAGACGGACGCCGTGGACGACGCGGTATCCGCCCTGCGTGCGGGCAGGCCGGTCGTGCTGGTGGACGACACCGGGCAGCACTCGTGCGGTGAGCTCGTGTTCGCGGCGAGCCTGGCGACCACCTCTCTTGTCTCCTTCGCAGTCCGGCACACCTCGGGCCTACTGCAGGTCGCGCTGGCCCGGCACGACGCGGACCGGCTGGAGCTGCCCCCGATCAGCCGCGACCGCAGCACACCGAACACCCCGGAATACGGCGTCGCCGTGGACACGGCCGAGAGCACCGGCACCGGCATCTCCGCCGCCGACCGCGCCCGCACGATCGCCCTGCTCGGCGACCCCACCACCACGGCCCAGCAGTTCGCACGCCCCGGGCACGTGCTGACCTACCGAGCGCACGACGCGGGAGTGCTGGGCCGGCTGGATGCCGGTGAGGCCGCACTCGACCTGGTCAGGCTCGCTGGCGCCGGAACCGGTGCCGCCCGCGCCTGCCTGGTCTCCGATGCCGACACGACCACCATCCAGCGGCTTCCAGAAGCACGCGCCTGGGCTCATCGACACGACCTGCCAGCCGTGACCGCCTCCGCCGTGCTCGCGCACCGCCTGGCACGCGGTGACCGGCGTGCGAGCGCGTTCCAGCTGACCATCCGCGGCAGGACCTTCGACGTGGTCCGATGGCGCGACGGGCCCGCTGAGATCACGGCGCTCGCTCTCGGCGGGGATGTGACCACCGAGCCGCCCATCATCCACGACGAATGCCTGCAGTGCCTCTTCGACCCCGACGCCTGCCGATGCCGGGCCGAGCTCGCCGCGTCCCTGCACTCGATCGCCGATCGGGGCCACGGCCTCGTCCTGTACCGCCATCGCATCGCGCTGCCGGACACCACCACCGGCTCTCCCCTAGCAGAAAGGCTCGTGCCATGAGTCTCGTCCGCATCGAACGGAACGAGAAGGTCGCCGAACTCGTGCTGGACCGCGAGGACAAGCTCAACGCGTTCAACGACGCGTTGTTCGAGGACTACGAGAACGCGCTGCACGAGCTCGGGGCCGACTCCTCGGTCTCGGTGATCATCGTGCGTGGCGCCGGCCGCGCGTTCAGCGTCGGCTGGGACGTCGCCCGCCCCGCACCCAGCACGAACGGCGATGCGCCCGCACACCGCACGGCCCACGAGGACTGGCTGCGCCTGCGCGGCCACATCCGCGCCTTCACCGCCGTCTTCGACCTGCCGAAACCCGTCGTGGCCAGCGTGCACGGCTACTGCATGGGCGGCGCCACGCTGATCCCTGCCTGCGCCGATCTGGCGGTGGTCGGCGACGACACCAAGATCGGATGGCCGGTGCTGCCCATCGGGGGCGGCATGCTCGGACCCGTCGCGATGTCGCACCTCGGCCCGAAGAAGGCCAAGGAACTCTCCTACACCGCCGGTTCCCACATCTCCGGTGCCGAAGCCGCGTCCCGTGGCTGGGCGAACTACGCCGTGCCCACCGACGAAGTCCTGGACAAGACGCGGGAAATTGCCCGCGAGGTGTCCAAGACCCCGCTGGACATGCTCGAGATCAAGAAGCGGGCAGCCAACGACGTGCTGATCCGCCAGGGGTTCCGGGAAACCCTGGACGCCTGCGCCGGCTGGGACGCGCTGATCCACACCGCCGAAGGCAACCGGCGCATGGTCGCCAAGCTCGGTGAGCTGGGCATCTCCGCCGCGCGCACCTGGTACGCCGAGGGCGGCTCCCTCGCCTTCTGATCACCGCACCCACCCGAGCCCGAAGGAGCCCACCGCCGTGTCCCGATCCACCATCGCCGTCGTCGGCGCCTCGCCCCGCAACTTCTGGACCCAGTGCGCCATCCACAACCTGCGCACGCTGAACCCGGACCTCGACGTCGTCCCGGTGACCCCGACCCACACCGAGGTCGCCGGTCTGCCCACCGTCCCCGGCGTCGGGGCGCTGCCGGAGGCGCCGCGCGCCGCCGTGGTCGCCATCCGGCGCGAAGCCAGCGTCGAGGCCGTCCGCGAACTCACCGAACTGGGAACGCCCGACATCGTGCTGGTCTCCGACGGCTTCGGGGAACGCGGCGATGACCTGGGCCGCCAACTTCACGCCGAGCTCATCGACGTCGTCTCCGGCACCGGGACCCGCTTGTGGGGTCCCAACTGCGTCGGTTTCGCCGACTTCCACGAGCGCGTCTGCGCAGTCGCCGAACCGGTCTGGCTCGACGCCGCGGCGGGACCGGTCTCGATCATCTCGCAGAGCGGCGCCCTGCTGTCCGCGCTGGTCGCCGCGGCCACCGAGGAACACCTGGGCGTGGACTTCTGCGCCTCGACCGGCAACGGCGCGCTGATCGGGGTCGCCGAGTCGATCTCGCTGGCCATCAGCAGAGCCACCACCGAGGTCCTCTGCGTCTATCTGGAAGGCATCTCCGCCGAGCAGCTTCCCGTGTTGGTCGACGCCTTCCAACGCGCCCGCGAGGCGGGCAAGCAGATCATCGTGATGAAGTCCGGGGTGTCCGAACGCGGCGGCCGGGTCGTGCTCTCCCACACCGCCAGCATCTCCGGCAGCGACGCGGTGCTCTCCGAGCTGCTCCGCGAGCACGGCGTGCTGCGCGCCGACGGCATCGACGAACTGATGCGGCTGGCCACGCTGAGCCTGTCCGGCGTCAAACCCGGTCGGCCGCACGCGGTCTCGATCCTGGGCGGTTCCGGCGGCGCCGCAGCCCTGTGCAGCGACCTGGCCGAACGCCACGGCGTGAACCTCACCGTGTTCGCCGACGAGACCATCGCACGGATCCGCGAACTCGCCGGGCCCGGTTCCTTCGTCGACAACCCGCTCGACGTCATCGGCGTCAAGCGACGCGAAGGCGACGAGAGCGTCAACAGCAGGGTCTTCGCCGACCCCAACACCGGACTCGTCCTGATGCCGTGGAGCGTGCAGCTGCCCTCGGACTCACCGGAGCAGGCCGTCCACACCTGGAACTGGGACGACCTGGCGAGGTTGTCCGCGGAGCACGAGATGCCGCTGGTCATCACCTCGATGGCGCCCGTCCCGGTCACCGACTGGGTCCGCGAGTACCAGGCACGGCACCCGCACGTCTCGGTCGTGCACAACCTCCGGCTGACCTTCACCGCCCTCGCCAAGCTGTTCCCCGCTCTGCCCGACGACGAGCACACCACCGGCCTCGAGACCAGTGACCGCGTGCTCAGCGAAGCCGACTCCCGCGACCTGGTCGAAGCCGCCGGAACACCCGTGGTGCGCGGTGTCCGGGTGAATCCCGGTGATGACCCGGCAGCGGTGGCCGCCGACCTGCGGCCGCCGTTCGCGGTGAAGATCATCGCCTCCATCAGCCACAAGTCCCGCCTCGGCGGCGTGGCGCTGGGCATCTGCAGCACCGACGACCTCCCCGCCACGACGAAGCAGATCGAAGCGAGCGTCACCGCCTCCGGAGTCGAACCCGGCACCATCGAGGGCTACCTCGTCGAGGAGATGGTGTTCGGCAAGGAGATCCTCATCGGCCTCAACACCGATCCGGTGCTCGGCAAGCACGTCGTGGTCGGCCTGGGAGGCACGGCCACCGAACTCGCCAACCGCTCCTCCACCCGGCGACTCCCGCTGCACCCCGACGACGCCGAGGACCTGCTTCGCGCCGCTGGAGTCACCGAGCACCTGGCCGCCCGGAAGGCCCTCACCCAGCTCTGCGAAGCCTTCGAGCGCGGTGAGCTGGCCGACTACGAGACCGTGGAGATCAACCCGCTGATCATCACACAGGCCGAGTGCTGGGCGGCAGATGCCGTCGTCACGCGCTTCGCCTAGCGGCCGACGATGTCGACGCGAGCCCTCCGGGACTCCGAGGTCAGCGCGGCGAACTGCCCGCGTCGAGGACCTCGACAGGCCGCCGAAGCCGCCAGCCACATGGGCGCCGCGAACGCCTCCGCACACGAAGACGCGCAGCAGTCATCGCTTCCTATTCGCGGCCGTGCAGCAGGTTTTGCAGCCAAGTGGTGCGTCGGCTGAGGGCGGAAGGGCGAGACCTTCCGCCCGACGCCCACCTCCCGGGGTCTCGCGCAAGCACATCGAGATCACCCCTTCGGCCTTCGCCACGCGCCGGGTCAGCTGATGGTCGTCAGATCTCGGCCGCGGCCCTCGCTAGTGAGCACGATCGCCACCGCCGAAGCGACGAAGACGCAGATCCACGCACCGCCGAGGAGAGCGATGCTGCCGCCGCTGACCGCCAGCAGCCCGGCTGCGATCGCCGGGGTGAATCCGGCACCGAAGGTCGAGGCGCTCTGGTACGCCAGTGATGCTCCCGTGTACCGCGTCCGCGTGGGGAACAGCTCAGCGGTGAAGGCACCGAACGGCCCGAAGATGATGCCCTGCAGCCCCTGCCCGAGCACGACGGCGAGGGCATAGCCCCACACGGTGCCGCTGCCGACCAACCACAAGATCGGAAACGCGCACACCGCAGCGCTGATCACTCCGAACAGCATGACCGACCGGCGGCCGTACCTGTCGCTGAGCCGGGCGCTCAGGATCACGGTCACGACCATCACCGCGGCGGCAGCGGCCTTTGCGTTGAGCACACCGGTCTTATCGGCGCCTGCCTCCACTGCGAAGGACACCGCCCAGACGGTCACGATGCCGGCCAGCGAATAGATGCTGATCCCCGCGACGATCCCGAGAACGAGGTTCTTCGGATTGCGACCGAGTACCTCCAGCAACGGGATCTTCTTCTCCTCAGCGGTCTCCTCGAGCTGCTGGAAGAGCGGAGTTTCTGCGACCTTGAGCCGGATCGTCAGTCCGATGACGACCAGCACTGCGCTGAGCAGGAACGGAATTCGCCAACCCCAGGACAGGAACTCCTCGTCGGGCAGCAGGCTCACGGCGCTGACCGCCAGCGTGGCCAACACCGCTCCCGCCGGGGCACCCATGTTGGCGAAGCTGGCCGCGAATCCGCGTTTGCGTTCAGGAGAGTGCTCCAACGCGATCAGCATCGCCCCGCCCCATTCGCCTCCCACCGCGATCCCCTGGACCACGCGCAGCATGATCAGAAGGACCGGTGCGATCACGCCGATCTCCGCCGTGCCGGGCAACAAGCCCATCACGCAGGTGGCGGCGCCCATGGTCAGCATCGAGATGACCAGAACGTTCTTGCGCCCGAACCGGTCGCCGAAGTGGCCAAAGATCGCGCCGCCCAGTGGCCGGAAGACGTACCCGGCGGCGAGCGTGCCGAAGGCGGCGAACGCCGCGAACCCGGGACCTGCATCCGCGAAGAAGACCTTGTTGAACACGAGGGCTGCGGCCGTCGCGTAGAGCAGGAAGTCGTAGTACTCGATCAGACTTCCGATGAAGCTGGAGGCAAGGATCCTCCGCATGTTCTTGGTGTTCAGGCTGTCGCCGGTCGCCGACGCTTCTGATGCCTTCATCATTGGAGCCATCGCCATGCCTGTTCTCGTGTCGCGGGGGAACGCGTGCACGTCGTCACTGGTATCCACGCCACCGAAGTGACGGGGATCATTGAAGTAGGCACAGCCTCACACCGCGCTGACCACGAAGCCCACCCCGGCATTCCGTTGAACGGAACGCGCGCGTAGCGCCTTCACCCGCCACCGGACGAGCATCCGGTGGCGACGCCGCGTTGGCGCTTCCGCAGAAGTTCACCAGGAAGGATCAGCACATGGATGCAACTGTCACGCTTACCGGAACCGGCACTCCCCTTCCGGTTCCCGGCCGCGCCGGACCGGGTACGCTGCTTCGTTGCGGCGAGTGGGCCGGGCAGGTCGACGCGGGACGCGGCACCGTGCTGCGACTGGCCGAGCTCGGAGTGCGCTGCCCGCAGATCGGCTTGCTCGCGCTGACCCACTACCACTCCGATCACCTCGTCGGCGTGGCCGATCTCGTCCTCACCCGCTGGGTGCAGGGCGGCAACGATCCGCTGGTGGTGCTGGCACCAAAAGGTCCGACCTCGCGGTTCGCGCACCGGGTGCTCGACATCTGGGCCGACGACATCGAGGTCCGCCAACTGCACGCCCGACGCCCCGCACCCCCGCCGCTGGACATCCGGTCCTTCGACGCCCCGGCCGAACCCACCGTCGTGTGGCGATCCGGCGACGTGGAGATCTCTGCCATCGCCGTGCGCCACGAACCTGTCGAAGCCGCCGTGGCCTACCGCTTCGACATGGCCGACGGCGCGGTCGTCGTCAGCGGCGACACCCGGGTGTGCCCTGAGGTCGAACGGTTGGCTGCCGGAGCTCAGGTGCTCGTGCACGAAGCCTGCCGCAGCGAAGCCGTTCGAGCGCGCGGCAAGGACTACATCGCCGCGTACCACGCCGACACCGTGCACCTCGGAACGATGGCCGAACGCACGGGCGTGGCCACCCTGGTGCTGACGCACCTCGAACCCGCACCGCTGACCGAGCACGACGTGAACGCCTTCGCAGAGGACGTGCGCCGCGGCGGGTTCACCGGAAACCTCATCGTGGGAGAAGATCTCACCACGGTGCCCGCTGCGGCAGAGACCGCGTTGTCGACCTAGCCGGGTGGTAGGAGGGCGTCATCGTGCCAGGCCAGATTCGAGAACCAGGACGGACGGTCACCAGCCGAGTTCTGGCGGTCCTCGACGCCTTCGGCTCCGACGACCTCGACCTCTCGCTGGCGCAGCTGTGCCGCCGCACTGGCCTGGCGCCCTCCACCGCACACCGGCTCCTCGCCGAACTCGTCGAATGGGGCGGCCTGGAGCGCCGCGGAGATCGATATCGAATCGGACTGCGGCTCTTCGAAATCGGCATGCGCGCTCCCGGCCGCCGCAACCTCGCCGACGTCGCCCAGCCCTTCATGGAGGACCTCTACGAAGTCACCCACGAGAACGTTCACCTGGCTGTGCGCGACGGCCACCACGCGGTCTACCTGCACAAGATCACCGGACATCGCGCGGTCGAGGCACCGTCGCGATCCGGCGAGAGGCTTCCGCTGCACGCCACCAGGATGGGCAAGGCCCTGCTCGCGTTCGCTCCACACGAACTCACCGAGGAGATCATCTCCGAGGGTCTGCCGCGTCACACGCCGCACACCATCACCACGCCCGGCGTCCTGCGTCGCACTTTGGCGCAGATCCGGAAGCGCGGATTCGCCGTAGCGGCACAGGAGTACTCACTCGGCACCATCTCCGTCGCCGCCCCCGTTCTCGCAATCGACGGACACGCGCACGCCGCGCTGTCAGTCGTCGTGCACAGCTCCCGTGCCGACGTCGCCAGGCTGGGGCCAGCAGTGAGAACCGCGGCCATGGGAGTCACTCGCCAAACGTCGCCCTCCCCCAGCTGACGCCGGCGACCAGGGCCAGTTGGATTCACTTCGTTCTTCACTGAGGTGATCTCAGTAAGTCCAGGTGAGGGTCCGCCGTGGTGTGATCGGTGGCGGCGGCAGAGAACCTGCCTGATGCAGTGGGACGTGGGGGCTCCTGGTAGAAGAACTCCGACCGAAAATGATCTTCACCAGGTAAGGCCCCCACAATGATCACCTCTCGTGCCATCCTTGATGTTCCTCGTGACCTCGCCTCTACCTCGCCAGACTGCTGGCCATCCACCGTCGCGAGCTGGGCACCCGAAAAGGCCGCCGGGCACTAAGCCCATTCGGTCAGGTGCCTCTACCTGGCCACCCGCTCCCTGGACCCTACCGGCCGAGGCAGGGCACGATGGGCCGCCAGGTGGAAACCCGCACTCAACGCCTTCGCCATCACCTTCGAAGGCCGCATCAAACCCAACGAGAACCAACGCATGCCGAGCCAGATCCACCGATCATCTGACAGTCCCGGTTTCACCCACGGGCTCGACCGTGGTTTCGGTCGCGATGAACCAGTCGATGGTGTCGAGGAAGTGCTGCTCGTGCTCGTGCAGCGGTTCGGCCTGCGGGGAGGCGAAGGCGGTGCGCACGTCGTCGACGGTGTCGAAGTACAGCTCCGCCATTCCGTCGTAGGGCCAGGACTTGCGGTGCTCGATGGCCGGATTCTGCCGGTAGGTGCGCAGACCCGGTAGCTGCCACACGAGCGCGGGGTGTTCCTGCTGCCAGTAGGTGAGGAAGTCCTCCCGCGACAGTCCCGGAAGTGCCTTCAGCATCGCGACGATCTTGACCGACATCGATGAGTCCTTTCCGCTACCAGCCGACGAGCTGGCGCAGGTTGCTCTTGACGATCTTTCCGCTGGGGTTGACGGGCATGGAGCCCGGTTCGAGGAACACGAAGCGCTTCGGGATCTTGTACCCGGCGAGAGAAAGCCGCAGATGCTCGCGAAGATCGCTCTCGGTCGCGCTCTGCCCTGGCCGCAGCGCCACAACGGCACGGACTTCTTCGTCCCATTCGGCGCTGGAGACGCCCAGCACTCCGCACTCCATGACGGCGGGGTGGGTGTAGAGGACCTGTTCGATCTCCGAGGCGTAGACGTTCTCACCACCCGACTTGATCAGGTCCTTCGCGCGATCGCGGAAGTAGAAGTAGCCCTGCTCGTCCTGGGTCACCAAATCGCCGGTGTGCAACCAACCCTCGCGCAGGGCTGCAGCCGTGGCGTCGGGGTTGTTGTAGTAGCCGAGCATCACCGCCGGACCGCGCACGGCGATCTCGCCGAGTTCCCCGGCTCCGAGCGGCTCGCCCGTCACCACGTCGACCACGCGAGCTTCGACCATGGAGTACTCCTGGCCGATGGAGCCGTCGAGCTCGGGCCGCATGATGTCGCGGTCGAGCAGGCGGGTCACCATCGGCCCGCCCTCGGTCAGCCCGTACCGGAAGTACATGCGCACCTGCGGAGTCAGCTCGCGCACGGCTCGCTTGTCGGGCATCCGCAGCAGGCCGCCCCCGCTGTGGAGCTGGCGGAAGTGCTTCTGGAATCCCGGTGTTTCGAAGATGCCGGCCTGCAGGAGGCGGCGCACCATGTTGGGGATCATGAACGACGTGGTGATCCGCTCGCGCTGTACGAGCTCACCGATCTGCTCCTCGTCGAAGCGGTGCAGCATCACGTTGGTACCGCCGCTCATGTAGTGCGGCGCGAACACGCACAACAGCGCGGCCGAGTGGAACATCGGCGTCACATTGAGCCCGACGTTCTCCGCTGCGCTGGCCATACCCACGTCGAGCCGCTCGTTGATCGAGTTCACGATCCCGGAGCGGTGGGCCAGCACGACACCCTTGGAGAACCCGGTGGTGCCCCCGGTAAACAACACGCACATCGGATCCTCGGGACCGACTCCGGGATCGACGGACTGTCCCGGCGTGGCCGCGAGAGCCTCGAACTCGCCGCCCTGCAAGACGACGCCGAGCGAGGGATCGAGATCGCCGGTCGACCGGGCGGCGTCCAGCGCGTCCTCGAACCGGGACTCGACCAAGACGGTGCCGGCCTCAGTGGAGTTGATGCCCTGCACCAGCTCGGCGGTGGCCCAGCGCCAGTTGTACATCACGGCCACTGCGCCGGCGGCAATGACGCCGAGGAACGCCTCGACGCAGAAGATCGAGTTCCCGGCCAGGATCCCGACGTGGTCACCGCGCCGGACGCCGGAGGCCCGCAGACCGCGGGCGATTCCCTCAACCCGCGCACTGAGCTCGCGATGGGTCAGCCGGCCGGTGTCGTCGACCAGCGCGTCCCGGTCGGGGTGCCTGCGGGCGTTGAGGCGCACACAGTCGGCAAGGGTCCACATCGTTGTCTCCTCCGCACACTCCGAACTTGCCCAAGAGCCTAGGAAACGAATGCACGTTTGTCTATCTCGACTTCTTGTCTTCGCAGCAAGTAGCGGTAACATACGGTCGCTCGTTCGTTTTTAGTTGCGTACCCAGGAGTGCTGATGACCGACATCCAGGACAGCCCAGCGACCAGCGCCGAGGACGTGCACGGCGAACTCGGACGCCGGCTGGAGCAGGCCCGGCTCGGAGGTTCGGAGAAGAACCGCGCGAAGGTCCTCGACTCCGGCAAGATGCTCGTCCGGCAACGCCTCGAGCTGCTGTTCGACGACGGGTGGTCGTTCGAGGACGGCCTGCTCGCCCGCTACGACGAAGGGCTGCCCGGCGACGCGGTGGTGACCTGCATCGGCAAGGTCGACGGACGCGATGTGGCCGTGATCGCCAACGACTTCACCGTCAAGGCCGGCACCTGGGGCAAGAGGACGTTCGAGAAGATCACCCGCACGCAGGAGATCGCCGACGAGACCGGCATCCCCCTGGTGTACCTGTTCGACTCCGCCGGCGCCCGAATCGACGAGCAGTTCGAGAGCTACGCCGGTCGCCGTGCCTGGGGCAACATCTTCTACAACCAGGTGCAGATCTCCGGGCGCGTCCCCCAGGTGTGCGCGCTGTTCGGTCCCTCCCCCGCCGGCTCCGCCTACGTCCCGGCGTTGTGCGACTTCACGATCATGGTCCGCGGACACGCCACGGCCTATCTCGGATCTCCCCGCCTGGCGGAGATGGTCACCGGCGAGAAGGTGACCCTGGAAGAGATGGGCGGCGCCGAGATGCACTGCCGTACCTCCGGTCTCGGCGACTGCCTCGTGGATGACGACGCCGAGGCCATCGCGGCGATCCGCGTCTGGCTGTCGTTCCTCCCTTCGAACTGGGAGGAGAAGCCGCCCGTGGCCCCAGCAGCGGAACCCGCGTCGGCCCGAACGGTCCAAGAAGTGGTGCCGGAGCGCGAGTCCGAGGTCTACGACGTGCACGATCTCATCGACGCCCTCGTCGACGAGGACTCGTTCCTGCCCTACAAGGACCTCTTCGCCCCCGAGCTGGTCACCGGCTACGCGCGGATCGAGGGCCACAGCGTCGGCTTGATCGCCAACCAGCCGCTCCAGCGCGGCGGCGTGTTGTTCCCGGATTCCTCCGACAAGGCCGCTCGGTTCATCTGGACCTGCAACGCCTACAACATCCCGATCATCTTCCTGGTCGACATCGCCGGTTACATGATCGGCTCGGAGGTGGAGAAGCAGGGCATCATCCGCCACGGCGCCAAGATGCTCTTCGCGGTCGCCGAGAGCCGGGTGCCGCGCATCGCCGTGCTCGTGCGCAAGGCCTACGGCGGCGGGTACCTTGCGATGTCCGGCGCGCCGATGAAGCCCGACGCCGTCATCGCGCTGCCCACCGCCAAGCCCGCGCTGATGGGCCCGGACGCCGCCGTCAATGGCATCCACTACAACCGCATCCAGGCCATCGAAGACCCCGAGGAGCGCAAGCGCTTCGTGGCCGAGAAGCAGGCCGAGTACGCCGAGGGCATCGACGTGTTCAAGATCGCCAACGAGAACGCCGTCGAGGCCGTCGTCCCGGCGAACGAGCTGCGCGGGGAGCTGCACCACCGCCTGTCGGTCTACCGGCGCCGCTCCACCCCGCCCGCCGCGCGCCGCCAGGCCGTCACCCCCGCCTGAGCCCCGAGCACGAGGAGGAACGCGCGCATGGCCCGCAGCTCACTGTTCGAACCCGTTGATCTCGGAAGCTTGAAACTGCGCAACCGGTTCGTGATGGCCCCGATGACGCGAAGCCGAGCAAGCCGGGACGGAGTCCTGCCGACATCGGCGCCGACCTACTACGCCCAGCGCGCCACGGCCGGGCTGATCGTCTCCGAAGGGGTCTGAACCTCCCCCGTCGCGGTCGGCAACCCCAAGGTGCCGGGGATCTGGACCAACGACCAGACAACGTCCTGGGCGAAGGTCGCCTCGGCCGTGCACGCAGCCGGTGGCACGATCGTCGCCCAGCTCTGGCACACCGGCCGCGCCTCGCACCCCTCCCTGCAACCCGGCGGGCAGGCACAAGTCGGACCGTCCGCAATCGGAATCGACGGGTCCACCTTCGCGCGGGACGGGCGCACACCGCACGTGACACCACGGGCCCTGGAAACCCAAGAGATCCCGGTCATCGTCGCGCAGTACCGGCGCGCCGCGCACAACGCGATCGCCGCCGGTTTGGACGGCGTGGAGATCCACGCGGCCAACGGCTACCTCATCGACCAGTTCCTCCAGGACAACGCCAACGCCCGCACCGACGCCTACGGCGGGACCATCGAGAACCGCACCCGGTTCCTCGCCGAGGTCGTCGCCGAGGTCAGCGCTGAGATCGGCGCCGACCGGGTCGGAGTGCGCATCTCCCCGGCCAGCACCTTCCAGGACATGGCCGACTCCGACCCGGCCGCGCTGTTCGGCCACGTCCTCAACGTGCTCGACGAGGCCGCAGTGGCGTACCTGCACATCGTCGAGCCCGGCATCGACGGTTCCCAAGACCTCGCCAGCGCTCAGGCAGGGGCACGTGGCGCTCTCGGTTCGGCATGGGCGCGTGAGCGCTACGCGGGCAAGATCGTGGCCACGGGCGGTTACCAGGCAGATTCAGCGGAACACGCGGTGCTCAACGGTCACGTCGACGCCGTCGCGTTCGGGCGCCCCTACATCGCCAATCCCGACCTGCCGAACCGCGTCGCCGCCGGCGCGCCGCTGACGGAGTCCGACCGGGCCAGCTACTACGGCGGTGGTGATGCCGGCTACATCGACTACCCCGCGTTCCAAGGGACCGTCAGCGGTTGATGCTGCGACGATGAACGGGGTGACCGGGTTCAGCCCGGTCACCCCGTTCATCGTTGGTGCGTTTCAGTTGCTGGTCGCAGCAACGGCCGCGGAGGGCACTCCGACCTGGCGCAGGATCAGCTCGGTGTAGGTCTGGACGATCGCCTCGAGAGACATTCCACCGCGCGGCTTGTACCAGGACGCCACGTGGGTACCCATCGCGACGATCGCGTAGGTCTGCAGCCGCGCGTCGACGACCTCGGCCTTGCCCTGGGCGGAAAGTTCCTCGATGACCCCGCGGATGAGCTTCTCGTACTGGTCGCGCTTGCTGACCACCCGCCTGTGTTCCTTGGCAGGTAGCGCGCGCAGTTCGGAGTTGCCGATGAAGACCTCGCGGGCGCGCTGGGCGTGGAACCGGATGTGGGTGTCCACGCAGGCGCGCAGGGCCGCGACCGGGTCGTCCTCGTGCTCGCGCAGCACGCTTCGCAGGGCGGCGAGCAGGTCGTCCATGATGCCGATCATGATCGAGCTGAGCAGCTCGTCCTTGCCGCTGATGTGGTTGTACAGGCTGCCGACGCGGATTCCGACCTTGGCCGCCACCTCGCGCAGCGAGGTCGCTTCGTAGCCGTGTTCGTAGAAAAGCTCGATCGCCGCCTCACGGATGGCGTCAGGCGTGCGAACGCCGTTCGTGGGGCGCGGCATGCGGTGCTCCGATCCGTAGTGGGAGGCCGAAGGGCCTCGCTGGGTATTCCACACCTCATTCTAGCGGATGGCGAACAAGCAGCCGTTCGTTTACCCGCTCGTGTCATGCTCAGGAGATCGACGTGCCCCCGTCGACCGGCAGGACGTGGCCCGTGACCCACTCGTCGTCGATGAAGCGGGTGATCCATTTGGCCACCTCGGCCGGCTCCCCGGTGCGGCCCAGCGGAATGGTGGAGGCGCGCTGAGCCAGGAACGTCTCCGTGGCCGCGGAGTCCATGCCCGCCGTGGCGAACAGAGGGGTGTTGGTCGGGCCCGGAGCGATGGCGTTCACCCGGACCCCGTGGGGTGCCAGTTCGAGGGCCCAGCAGCGGGTGAGCTGGGCGACGGCCGCCTTCGACGCCGCGTAGTGGGCGTTGGAGACCGACGCCTTCAGCGCCACCGTGCTGGAGAGGTTGACCACCGCGCCGCGGACCTCGATCAGATCCGGCAGCAACGCCTGCGTCACCAGGGTCGTTCCGGTGACGTTGATGTCGAACAGCCGCCGCACGTCAGCCGCCTCCACGTCGGCCAGCGAGCCGAGGACGAAGATGCCGGCGGAGTTCACCAGGAAGTCCACCCGGCCCCACGCGCCGCGCACCTCCTCCGCTGCTGCGGCGACCTGGGCCGGGTTCGTGACGTCGACGACCGCCGTGAGCGTGCGTTCGCGACCGGACAGCCACCCCAGGCCGCCGCCGCTGATGTCCCAGCCTGCCACGTGGGCGCCGCGTTCCAGCAGCAGCTCCGCGGCCGCCCGGCCCAACCCGGAGCCGGCACCCGTTACGACCCCGACCAGATCGGACTTCATCGCTCACCGCCTTCGGGACGGCGGCGGACCATGAAGCTGCTGGAGAAAGTCATCACCGTCTCACCGCGCTGGTTGACGGTCCGGTAGGCGAGCGTCCAGATCCCGCGATCCGGTTTGCTCGTCGAGCGGGCCGCGGCGACCTCGGCTTCCGGGTGGACGGTGTCGCCGATGAGCACCGGCGCCGTGGCCCGGACCTCGTCGAGGCCGAGCCAGGCCTGCACATTGCCGAAGATGCCCGTCTGAGTGAGCAGCCCCAGCGACAACGACATCGACAGCGGGCCGTGAGCGATCCGGCCCGCGAAACCCGCTTCTCGGGCGTGGTTCTCGTCCAGGTGAAGCGAAACCCAGTCACCGGTCAGGCCCGCCCACTGGACCAGGTGCGAGTCCGTGACCGTCACACCCGGGCCGCGCAGCGCATCGCCAACCGCGAGGTCCTCCCAGAACACGTGTCCCTGCCCGGTCACCGCGCTCATGCGCTCACCTCAGCAGGACGTCGCTTCATCAGCGCAGCGCGGCGCAGACGGCAGACCAGCTCGTCGCGCTGGTTGAGCGCGCGGTGCTCGAGCTTCACGATGCCGGTATCCGGACGGCTCTTGGACTCGCGCACATCCAGCACTTCGCTCTCGACGCGGAGCGTGTCACCGATCAGCACCGGTTTCGGGAACTGCACGTCCTCGAAGCCCAGGTTGCCCACCGTGGTGCCCAGTGTCAGGTCGTTGACGTGGATGCCGGCGACCAGGCCGAGGGTGAACACCGAGTTCACGATCCGGGTGCCGAACATCGAACCCTTCGCGAACTCCTCGTCGAGATGCAGCGGCTGCGGGTTCATGGTCAGCGTCGTGAACAGGAGGTTGTCGGTCTCGGTCACCGTGCGGGTCACGGCGTGCCGGTGAATCTCACTGACCACGAATTCCTCGAAGTACAACCCTGCCATGTTCATTCCTCCTCGTTGTGCCCGGCCACGGCCAGAACGGATCGGGCGCGCTGGGCGTGGGCCAGGTCGATGTGCTCGCCCTCGAACATCACCGCTCCCTGCCCGGTACGAGCTCCGCCCTCGTAGGCCACGACGAGCCGCCGTAACCGGTCCAGTTCGGCCGCATCGGGGGTGTAGGTCTCGTTGACCGGTCCGACGTGCGACGGGTGGATGACGACCTGCCCGCCGAAGCCGAGGTCGCGGTTGGCCCGGGCGAACACGCGCAGACCGTCGAGGTCCCGGAGCTCCTGCCAGAGCCCGAGCACGATGTGCTCCAATCCTGCCGAACGAGCCGCCAGCACGACCTTGCTGCGCAGGTACAGGGTTTCCAGGCCGCCGGGACTCCAGGTGAACCCGACCTCCCGGGAGATGTCGGCGTCCTTCGCGGCAGCGGCCATCAGGCTGACCACCCGAGGAGCCGAAGCGATCTCGTCCACATTGGTCAGCGACCGCGCCGTTTCCAGCGACGGGATCAGGCCCACCGTTCCGCGCGGCAACCCGCGCTCGATCTCAGCCGCGGTGACCAGCGCGTCGTAAGCGAGGACGTCGTCGCGGCTGTACACCTTGGGCAGCAGCAACGCTGTCAGACCGGGGCGGACGACGGCCGCGACGTCCTTGCCGAACAACTCCGTCTCGAGCGGGTTGACCCGGACCACCAGGCCCGTCGGACCACCGGCCAAGCGCTCGAGGGTCCCGGCGGTCGCCGTACGCGCCTCATCCTTCGCACCGGAGGGAACGGCATCTTCGAGGTCCAGGATCAACGCGTGCGCCCCGGCGCGGACTCCCTTGTCAGCCCAGTCGGGCTTGTGCCCCGGCACGAACAGCAAGGAGCGATAGGGTTTCATCACGCCTCCTCCTCGGTGAAGCGGAACACCGCGGTCGCACCGCCGTCGACGACGAGCGTCTGACCGTTGATGTTCGCGGCGTCCTCGGACAGCAGGAATGCGCACACACCGGCGACCTCGTCGGCGCTCGAGATGTGCCGGGTGGGCGTCTTGCGGAGGAATGCCTCCATGGCAGCCGTGTTGAGCATCGGTGTGCGCATCGGCCCCGGGCAGACCGCGTTCACGGTCACGCCCTTGCCCCAGAAGTCGAGCACCAGCGCCCGGGTGAGGTTGACCACCGCACCCTTGGAGGTGGCGTAGGCGGTGAACTCGTAGCCGTTCATCCCGGCGATCGAACCGATGTTGACCACCCGGCCCGCACCGGTGGCGGCCAAGTCGCCGGCGAACTCGCGGGTCACGGTGTAGGCACCGGTCACGTTGACGTCGAGCACCTTGCGGAAGGTCGCGGTGTCGGTGGTGTCGAGCTGACCGCGGAACATGATGCCAGCCGCGTTGATCACCTGCTGCGGCAGCATGTCTCGTCCAGCCAGGGTCTCGCGCAGCTCGTGCACGGAGTCCTCGTCGGTGATGTCGACGCCGAACCCCACAGCACTCCCGCCACTCTCGACGATGGCCTGCGCCGTCCGCTGGGCGGCGTCCTGGTCGAGGTCGAGGCAGACCGCGGAACGCCCCTGGGACGCGAGTCGACGCGCGATGGCCGACCCCAAACCGCCTGCGGCTCCGGTGATCAGTGCTGTTCCGGTGCTCATGCGGGCACCACCACGGCCAGCGGAGCACCGGCGGTGACGACGTCTCCCACCGAAACGCCGACCTCGCCGACCGTTCCATCGGCAGCCGAGCGAACCGGGTTCTCCATCTTCATCGCCTCCACCACGAACAGAACCTGCCCGGCCGTCACGACGTCGCCGTCGGCGACCTTGACCGCGATGACCGTTCCTTGCATCGGGCTGCTCACCGCTCCCGAACCACCAGCACCGGGCCCTCCTGCGGCCTTTCGCTTGGTCCCGCTCCCCCGCGACCGGCGTGCGGGCGGTTCCGCCGGGGCCGCAGCACCTGCCCCTGCGAAGAAGGGGATGACGTATCGCCGGCCGCCGACCCAGACCTCGTCCCGCCCGCCTTCGTCGTCCTCGGCATCGGGCGCCTCCTCGGCCACGACGCCGACCGCAGCGGGGAACTCGACCGCGCTCTCCAACCACCGAGTGGTGAACGTGACATCGGCGAAGTCGCGATGAGCCAGAACGGCCTTGGCGGCGGGGATAGTTGTCGGCACCCCGTCAACGACGAGTTCGTCCAAGGCAGCCAGCGTGCGCCGGATCGCGGTGCCGCGGTCCGGGCCCCACACGACGAGCTTGCCGATCATGCTGTCGTAGTGCGGTGCGACCTCGTCGCCGCTCTCGTACCCGGAGTCGAACCGCACCCCGGGGCGCATCGGAGCCTGCAGGGTGTGAATCGGCCCAGGGCTGGGCACGAACAGGCCACCCGTCGGGTCTTCGGCGTTGATGCGGCACTCGATCGCGTGTCCGCGAGGGGCCGGTCCCGACGTGGGCTCGCTCAACCGCTGCCCGGCCGCGACCCGCAGCTGCTCGGCGATCAGGTCCATGCCCAGCACGGCCTCGGTCACCGGGTGTTCGACCTGGATGCGGGTGTTCATCTCCAGGAAGTAGAACCGCCCGTCCTCCACGAGGTATTCGACCGTGCCCGCGCCGACGTAGCCGACCGCTTTCGCCAGCCGGACGGCGGCCTCACCCATCTCCGCCCGCAGATCGTCCGGCAGCCCTGGTGCCGGGGACTCCTCCACCAGCTTCTGGTGGCGTCGCTGCACCGAGCAATCGCGGTCACCCAGCCACACGGCGTTGCCGTGAGCGTCGGCGAAGATCTGCACCTCAACGTGGCGCGCCGCCGACAGGTAGCGCTCCAGGTAGACCTCGGAGTTTCCGAAGGCGGCTCCGGCCTCGCGACGGGCCGCGGCCAAGGCCTCCTCGGCCTCGTCCGGCCCGGCGACCGTGCGCATCCCCCGTCCGCCTCCGCCGAAGGAAGCCTTCACCGCCACCGGGTAACCGTGCTCAGCACCGAAGGCGCGAACCTCGTCAGCGCTGGTGACCGGCTCGGTCGTACCCGGAACCTGCGGGACACCGGCCTGCGCGGCGACCCGGCGCGCAGCGACTTTCTCCCCCATCACCTCGATGGCGTCGCCGCTCGGGCCGATGAACACCAGCCCGGCGTCGGTGACCGCGCGAGCGAACTCGGCGTTCTCGGCGAGGAACCCGTAACCGGGGTGGACCGCGTCCGCGCCGCTGTCCTGCGCCGCGCGGACGATCCTGGTGATGTCCAGGTAGTTCTCGGTCGCAGCGGTTCCGGGGAGTGCGACCGATTCGTCTGCGAGACGCACGTGCAGCGCCTTCTCGTCAGCGTCGGAGTGCACGGCGACGCTGGCGATGCCGTGCTCGGCCAGCGTGCGGATGATCCGGACCGCGATCTCTCCGCGGTTGGCGACGAGCACCTTCGACAGAGCCCCAGCAGCTCCTCGTCCTGCCTGCTCTCGCGGCACCTGGCCCATCGATCTCTCCCTCGTTAACGAACGTGCGCTCGTTTTTCAATCTAGGCTTGCACGTGATGCCCGGTCAAGAAATGCAGGTCACAGCACCCACATAGGCGAACGATTGTTCGCGAAGCAGAGCTGATACCGGGAACAGCGGCCGCAGGAGGACCGCCGCTCCCGGCATCGCCGGCGATCAGAGGTCCTCGTGCAGCGCCCTCTTGTAGTGCTCCGGCAGGAGAACCGTCGCGATGATCGACACCAACACGAGCCCTACGCCGATCGCCGAGAGCGCGAAAGTCCCGTTGCTCGTGTTCTGGAAGATCCACGCGGCCACGAACGGAATGGGCGCACCGAAGATGAGCCCGGCGAAGGTCATGCCCAGCGCGGACCCGGTGTAGCGCATGCTCGTCGGCAGCGCCTCGGAGAAGAAGGCCGCCTGGGTGCCCGCGGTGATCTGGATACCGCACAGCGCCAGCGCCACCACGGCGACGCTCGCCGGGAAGTTCATGCTGTTCATGATCGGGAACATAGTTCCGGCCGCAATGCCCTGCATCGTCAAGCCGACGATGAACATCTTCTTGCGCCCCACGCGGTCGCTGAACCTGCCACCGTAGATCGCGGCGGGCACCGAGATGAGGTTCGCCATGACCAGCAGCGAGAAGGTCACGGAGTTGGCGTATCCCAGCTCCTTGGTCATGTAGTTCACGGCGTAGGTCACGCAGATCCAGAACAGACCCGTCGACGCGCCCCAGGACAGAACCAGCTTGAGCACCGTTCCCGGACGGCGCCGCAGCACGGCCAGCGCCCGTTCCTGCGGAACCTCCGAGGCTTCGGCTCGCTGCCGGCTCTCCTTGAACGCGGTCGTCTCCTCGATGCGCCGGCGGATGAACATGCCCACGCCGAGGAGCAGCACGCCCATCAGGAAGGGCACTCGCCAGCCCCACGAGGCGAAGGCCTCTTGGGACAGCACCGCCGCGAGTCCCGCTAGCACGACGGAAGCCATCGTCTGCGCGAGGGGCGAACCGATGGCGAGGATCCCGCCCATCATGCCCCGGCGGCCGTCGGGCGCGTGCTCGACCACGAGGATCTGAGCGCCGCTGGCCTCGCCTCCGAGGGCGAAGCCCTGCAGGAAACGCAACGTCACGAGCAGGGTCGGCGCCAGGATCCCGGCGACGGCGTAGGTGGGCAGCAGTCCGATGAAGACCGAGGCCAGACCCATGAGCACGAGCGTGAACATGAGGACGTTGCGCCGGCCGATCCTGTCTCCCAGAACACCGAAGACGATGCCGCCCAGCGGCCGGGCCAGCATGCCGGCACCGAAGGTGGCGAAGGAAGCCAGCACGGCGGTGTTGTCGTCGAAGCTCGGGAAGAACAGGCTCGGGAACAGGGTGGCCGACAGCGTGCCGTAGACGGCGAAGTCGAACCACTCCATGGCGGTTCCGAAGGTTCCACTGGCCACGGCTCGTCGCGCGGCCCGCTCGTCCCCGGGTGTTCTGGTCACAGGATGAGTCGCCTGTCGTGTGGATTCGGTGAATTCAGACATGGGAAGTCTTTCTGCTCGGACTGAGGTGGCCGACCGCAGCGGAAGCCAAAGTTCACATGGAAACGAACATCCATCCGTTCGTTATTTGCGAAACGACGTCTCACCGATTCGCAACGGTTCGCTCAGGAGTGGGATGAGCGAGGAGGCCGGGGACTCCAGCCGCTCGCACCTTCAGAGCGAATGCGGGTGGCGCTGTCCGAGGAAGAACTCGATCTCCAGGAGCGGTCGGTCTGCTCCCAGCTCGGCAACGCTGACGAGCGGGCTGTCCATCTACACCTCCTATGAACGTGCGTACGTTTTTCTCACTCGACACGTCAGGCCCTGCGAGGCCGGCGTCCTCAGTCCTCGCCGACGATCGCGTTCCGCAGTACGCCGACCCCGGACACCTCCACCTCGCAGACATCACCGGGTTTCATCCACAGCGGGGGCTCTCGGCGGGCACCGATTCCGCCGGGTGTTCCGGTGACGATGACGTCTCCCGGTCGCAGCTCGGTCCAGGACGAGCAGTAAGCGACGATCTCCGGGATCGAATAGGTCAGGTCCGACAGCGGCGCGCGCTGAACCTCCGCGCCGTTGAGACGGGTGGTCAGCTCCAGCTCCGCCAGGTCCACGATCTCATCCAGCGTGACCAGCCAGGGCCCCATCGAACCAGTAGCCGGGAAGTTCTTGCCCGGGGTGAACTGGTGGGTGTGCGACTGGAAGTCCCGGATCGACCCGTCGTTGAGACAGGTGACCCCGGCAATGTGGTCCAGGGCGTTGTCCTGCGCGATGCGGCGGCCTCCACGACCGATGACCAGAGCCACCTCCCCCTCGAAGTCGAAGCGGTCGCTCTCGGCCGGACGGACGAGCGGCGCGCCGTGCCCGACGAAGGTGTCCGGAAACCGGGTGAAGATCACCGGGTACTCGGTTCGCTCCCGCCCGGTTTCGATGCGGTGCTTCTCGAAGTTGAGCCCCACGCACAGGATCTTCTGCGGGTCTGGCACCACTGGCAGGAGCTCGACGGAGTCGAGCGCAACTCGGTGCGCGGTGTTCGCCGCCGCGGTGACCGCGTTCCCGATGCCATCGGCTCCAGCATCGCCGAGCGCGTAGGCCAGGGTCGGCCAGCCCGGATTCGCGGCGGCCAGGTCGAGGATCTCGCCATCGACGAGCGCACCCCACGACCGCCGGTCAGCACTTCGGTAGGACAGCAGCTTCATGGTCTCAACGACTTCCGGTTCAGTAGGAGCGCGGCAGGCCGAGCCAGCGCTCGCCGACGAAGTTGCGCAGCATCTCGTTGGTCAGCGGCGCGAAGGTGTACAGGCGGGCATCGCGGAAGTAGCGCTGCATCGGGTACTCGCGGCTGTATCCGGCTCCGCCCATGACCCGCATCCCCGCATCGGTGATGTCTGTGGCCGCATCAGCAGCGGCGATCTTGGCCATCGCGGAGAAGGTGTCCGACTGCCCATCTCCCGCACTGGCCGCATCAGCCGCTCTGGTCAGCAGGCCGCGGGCTGACTCCACCCGCACGGCCCCATCGACCAGGCTGTGCTGCAGGGCCTGGAAGGCCCCGATGCTCCGGCCGAACGCCTGCCGCTGGGAGGCGTAATCCACCGCGCTGCGCAGTGCTCCGCGCGCGATGCCCAGCGCAACGGCGGCGGCATTGAGCCGCTCACCGTTGAGAGTTCCGATCACCTGCCGGAACCCCGCTCCGACCTCGCCCAGCACGGTCGATTCGTCGAGTCGGACGTCGTCGAAGGTGACCTCGCAGGTGTCGAGGCCGTGGATACCGGCGGTGTCGAGCACGCGCACCGAGATCCCGTCGGCGCCCAGCGGCACCAGGAACATCGTGATGCCATCGATCGCCGAGCCCGCATCCTGTGCCGTGCGGGCCAGCACGATCGCGTGCCCGGAAGTCGCTGCTCCCGAGATCCACGTCTTCCGACCGGTGAGCACCCACCCCGAACCGCCCTGGACGGCCTTCGTGCGCATGGCGCGGGCGATGTCGGTTCCGCCGTCCTCTTCCGAGAGCGCGAACGCGAGCCGCTCGCGCCCCTCCGCGAGCGGCGCGAGCACGCGCTTGCGCTGCTCGTCGTCGCCGTAGTGGCTGAGCAGGCGCAGAGCCATGTACTGCACGACCAAGCAGACGGCCATCGAGGTGTGGCCGGCCCCGAGTTCCTCCAGCACGACGATCTCGTGACGGGGGTCCGCATCTTCGCCGGTCGCCGGGTCAGCACCCAGGCCGATGAGCCCGGCGGCACCGAGGTGGCCGTAGAACTCCTCGTCGAAGCTCTCCGACTCGTCGAGCCGGGCGACGTGCTCGTCCGGCGCGTGGTCGGCGAGGATCGACCGGATCAGTTCTCGGATCTCGGCCTGATCCGGTGAGTCCGTCCCGACCACGTCGACCTTCCATCCCGCGGGGCGATCCTGACCGCCTGCCATGCCGCTCTGCATGCTCGAGCCTTTCTGCCGCCTACCGCCGTGCGGCGTTCAGCGCCGATGTGTTCCGAAGGGGACTGGTCAGGCGCGCCGATATCCGTCGAGGGTGCTGTCGTCGACATCGTCGAGGTTGACCACGATGTTGTCCGGCGTCCGGCAGGTCAGCCAGACCAGCTCGTCGGTGGTGCTCATGTTGCCCTCGACGTGCGGCATGAACGGCGGGACGAACACGAAGTCACCCTCGGCCAGGTCCACGTGCTCGGAGTAGTTCGGGCCGAACCAGATCCGCCCCTTGCCCTTCAGGACGTAACCACCGGTCTCGGCTTCACCGTGGTGGTGCGGCAACGAACGGTATCCCGGCTCGTTGCTGACCTTGCCGTACCAGATCTTCGTGGCGGGCGTGTGCTGCGGACCAACACCCGAGATGCGCACCGCGCCACCGGACTGCCCCGTACCGGTGTCCTCCTGGCCGCTCCGGGTCACAACGGGAACATCGTCCTTGGCCATCGCTCCTCCTCATCGACTCAGACGCCCGAAGCGTAACGAACGTGCGATCGCTCGTCTACTGTCATTTTTGACTAGACCAGCAGTTCAGAGTCTATATAGACGAGCGCGTGTTCGTTTATCAGCGACGATGCAGCGCAAGATCCGCCCGGACCCGGCACCCGCGGCGCGCTCTCATCACCGCCCGCTGGTCCCGGAGCGGAATCTATGGAGATCGATAGGACGCCGCAAACTGGACCGCCGCGATGAAGAACTACAGGCTCGCCAGCGAGCACCACACGCTGCCACCGGGACGCAACGGTTCCTGGTACTGACCTAAGCGCGATATCGGCAAGTTTGTCTCGCCGACGCCACCCGGGACACCCCACGGAACCCGCCCTCGGTAGTGAACACTCCGTGTTCACGCAGCTCAAGACACAGCCAGCCACGTCTCGTCACGGTGTCCAGGTGGACTCACTCCGGGACACACCGGAGAGCAAAAGTCGACTGCATCAACCAACTTCCGGAACCTGAATCCGTGTGGCTAGTGCGCAAGTCGCCCCTCGGACACCAGTGGGTGGGATCCGTCCCACACAACCACAGATGGTTTCAAACGCGAGACGGCGAGGTGCATTGCACCCGCCGTCTCGTCGTGTCTTGCGCCCCTGAGGTCGTATTCGGGGGTGAGGGCCGTGGCTGAGTCCGCCGTGCCCGCGATCGAGCTGCACCCGCTGTCGGTGGATGAGCGCGCCGAACTACTCGCCGCCCGCGGCACGGCCCGGCGGGTGCCACTCACGCAGCTGGCCGCCCTGCCGAGTACGACCTCGATGGTCTATCGGATCGCCTCGCTGGACCCGCAGGGCCGCATCGCCGAAAGCAGCATCGTCAACACCCTCGGCTGGCAAGCCGGGCGGCGACTGCGCCTCGAGGTGCCATCCAACACCACGGTGACCGTCCAGGCCGACCCCGACGGTGTATTCACCCTCGCCCGCCGCGCCCACCTACCCCTGCCGGCCGCGGTGCGCCGCTGGTGCGGCCTCAACCGCGGCGATCGGGTGCTGCTCGCGGCCGCGCCGGATCCCGGCCTCCTCATGATCCACACCATGCAGGCCCTGGACGCGATGGTCTCTGCCTTCCACACTCCCGGAGCTGATCCCCAATGACCACCTCCCGCAACACCGACGCACCCGAGCTCGACGCCGCCCGCCTGCTGCTGGCCAAAATGGGCGTCACTCCCGAAGACCTCCTCGGCACCGCCGCGCCGAAGCCGCAGGCGCCGACCTTCGCCGACTACATCCCCGAGGTCGCCAAAGCCGTCTCCCCCGGCACCAAACGCGTCTACGGCACCTACTGGAACCGCATCCTCCAACACTGGGGCCACCGCCACCTCGACGAACCACCCTGGAAATCCAGCAGCTCGCCGAAACCATCCGGTCGCAGGTTGTCGTGCGCCGCAACGGCCGCGGCGGGCGCGGGGCCGCCGAGCACCTCATCGCCGCCATCCGCTGCCTCTACAACCACGCCGTCGCCGACAAGCTCATCACCGAGGCCGACAACCCAGCGAAAAACGCCACCAAACCCCGCCGCCTCGCCAGCACCCGACGGGGGATCCCGGACAACCGCCTCAACGAGATCAACCACGTCGCCGCCACGACTGGTGATGACCCGGCGCTCGACACGCTCATCCTGCGCCTGCACATCGAAACCGCCTGCCGACGCGGCGGCGCTTTGGCTCTCACCCTGCGCGATCTTGACCCCGACCAATGCCTCATTCGCCTGCACGAGAAAGGCGAGACCGTCCGCTGGCAGCCCGTTCCCCCACCCTCATGACCCACCTGCGCGAGCACGCTCAGCAGCGCGGCGCCACGAAACCCGGTGACCAGCTGTTGCGCTATCGAAACAAGCGGCCCATCACCAGACGCCGCTATGACCACCTCTGGATCCGCATCGGTGAGCACCTGCCCTGGGTGACCACCCAGGGAGTCAGCACCCACTGGCTGCGCCACACCACTCTCACCTGGGTCGAGCGCAACCACGGCTACGCCCTACAACGGCGGCATCGCCCTCATCGACACCGGGTGGCCCGCGCCCGAGGCCTGGGACGGCCTGGTCTCCGGTCTGGCCGAGGCCGGCTGGGACATCACCGACGTCAAGGCGGTGCTCATCACCCACGGCCACGGCGACCACATGGGCCTGGCCCGGCGGGTACGCGAGGCCAGCGGCGCCTGGGTGGCCATGCACGAGGCCGATGCCGTCACCGCCCACGCGCCCGGCAGCCTCGAGGAGTTCCAGCGGGCCAGCGACGAAAACCTGCGCCTGCGCGGCGGACTGGCCGCAGATTTCTCCGCCACCCAGCAGGGCCAAGGGCCGGACGCCAGCACGTTCGACGACTTCGCGCTCACCGTGGACCGCTACCTGCCCGACCGCGAGAAGCCCCTGGGCGCAGGCAGCGACCTGGTCTCCATCCACACACCCGGCCACACCCTGGGCCACACCAGCTTCTTCGACAGCGGCCGGAACGTGCTGCTGACCGGCGACCACATCCTGCCGCGCATCACGCCCAACATCAGCCCGGCCCCCGGCCAGGACGACGACCTGCTGGGCATCTACATCAATTCCCTGCGCACGCTGACCGACATCCCCGCCGAGGAGGTACTACCCGCCCACGAGTACCGCTTCGCCGGGCTCACAGGCCGCATCAACGGGCTCCTCCGCCACCACGAGGAACGGCTGGCCGAGGTGATGACCGCCGTCCACACCTCCCCCGGCTGCACGTCCGTCGCCGTCGCCGAGGCCCTCAAATGGAGCCGCCCCTGGGACCAGATGGTCGGCCCACAGCGCCGCTTCGCCATCGGCGAGGCGTACTCCCACCTGATCCACCTCGAGCAAACCGGCTACCTGGTCAACAAGCGCCTGGCCTCCAACGGAAACGGCGTCGACAGCTGGTACCCCCTCCGCGACACCGGCCCAAAACTCCTCTAGCCCGGCACCTCAGGCCGAATCCGTGCGTGGTTGCTGTCGCGCCGCAGACCGCTGCTGGCGCGCTTGATCGGCGTCGTCGCCGGGGGTGGGGCGTCGAAGGGCTTCCCAGGCGGCGTCGGCGAGGACTTGTTCGGCGTGGGCGAGGTGTGCGGCCAGGGCGTCGGGCGCCGGTGCGGTGAAATGCTCGGAGGGGTCGATGGCGGCCCGGATGAGCTGTTCGGCGGGTCCGAGCCATAGCGCAAGGCTGTGCTCGTGCGGCAGCGCTCGTAGCTCCCCAGTCGCGGCGCGTTCGTCGAGCCAGCCGGCGAGCCGACCGTAGAAGGATTTCTTGAGCCGAGCTTCCTCGCCCTCGGAGATCTCGGCGACGTTGGGCTCGCGGCACTGATGCAGGTAGCCCATAGCGCGCGGATCGGCCCCGGCCCACCGCAGGTAGGCCAGCACCAGCCCGCGGACGGCGTCCTCGGTGCGCGCGTGGCGGTCAAGCTCGGCGAGCAGGTCGCCCTGGAAGCGCTGCAGGTGTTCCAGATAGACCGTGGCGGCCAGGCTGAGCTTGTCGCGGAAGTGGTGGTAGAAGCTGCCCACGCTCACGCCGGCCGCGGCCAGGATGTCTTCCACCCGGGTCGCGGCGACACCCCGGTCGAGGAACAGCTCGATCGCGGCGGCCGCGATGTCCTCGCGGCGCGAGCCGGGCCTGGCCCGATGGCCCGTGCTGGCAGTGGGGGTCCTGGTCATAGTGGTCCATCCTAGTAGAAGAAACCTCGGTTTCTGTGCTAGAACTTTCCTCTAGAGGTTTCATCGGTGAGCGTGCGGGAGGGTGCGTTATGTCGGAGTACGACGTGGTGGTGGTCGGTGGCGGGGTGGCTGGCTTGTCCGCGGCGCTGATGCTGGGGCGGTCCCGACGGCGGGTGGTGGTCGTCGATGCCGGCGAACCGCGCAACGCCCCGGCGGCGCACCTGCACGGCTTCTTGTCCCGCGACGGTATGGACCCGGCCGAGCTGCTGGCCACGGCCAGACAAGAGGTCGTCGGCTACGGCGGGGAGCTACTGGCGGGCCGAGCGGTCGGCATCGACCGCCTCGACGGGGCGCGGTTCGCCGTGCGCCTGGCCGAGGGCGGGACGCTGGGCGCACGCGCGGTGGTGGTGGCCACGGGGCTCCGCGATGAGCTCCCCGAGATCCCGGGCCTGCGCCAGCGGTGGGGCCAGGATGTGCATTTTTGCCCGTACTGCCACGGCTACGAGGTACGCGACAGCGCCCTCGGAGTGATCGGAGGGCAGGACCGGGCGTTCAGCCTGCGCCAGGCGCAGCTGATCCGGCAGTGGTCCGACGGTGGTGTTCTTTCCCCACCGGATCGACCTGGAGGCCCACGAGCGGGAGCGGTTGGTCGCTCGCGGCGTACGGATTGCCGATGGCGACGTGACGCGGATCGTGTCCGACGAGACCGGCGTCCGCGGTGTCGAGCTCGCCGAGGGACCGATGGTCACACGCGCGGCGCTGTTCGTCGGTCCACGCTTCGTACCGTCCGACGAGCTGCTGACCGCCCTGGGCTGCGAAGTCAATGACGAGGGCTGGGTCGCCACCGATCGCACCGGTCGCACCAGCATCGACGGCGTGTGGGCGCCCGGCAACGTCGCCGACCACACCGCCCAGCTGATCAACGCCGCGGCCGCCGGATCCGCCGCCGCCATCGCACTCAACAACCACTATCTGGTCCCCGGCGACACCGAGAAGGCCCTCAACAGCCACACCCAGTCAGCACCAGCCAATTGATCGTCGGAACACGAGCAGCAACACGAGGACCGAGACGAACATCGCCCCATCCTCCCCAGTGGAGGCGCGGCCGAAGGTGGCGTCCCTGGGCCGCCGTACCTTCCCCCACCACATCCGCTCGCAGGATTCGCATTAAGCAGGTGCGGATTCCCAGCCCGATCGATAGGTGCGTTTGGCCGGTGCCGGGAGGCCCGAGGGGGCCACGTTTTCCTTCTCCGCGATGAAATCCAGCGTCCCGAGGTATGCGATGGTGTCGCGCTTCAGGGAGGGAACCGAGCGGAGCGGATGTGCCCCTCGCCGCCGTGGGCTTCGCCGGCGGCGACCTCCCGTTGCCGGCAAGCGACCAGGAATTCCTCGTGAGACCAGCCCTCAGCGCGGGCCGGTTCACCCAGGCGCTCGCCTTCCCCAGCCAGCGAAGGGGGTTTCAAAGCCCCACCGCATCCTCCTCAGCTGAGATCACGCACCGTCACCACCCAAAGTGGGCCAGAGCCAAAAATCGGACACTCTCACCTACGGCCTTCAGCAGCAGTCAGTGACGCCACGCGGTTAGCTGTCCGGCGCCAACGAGAGAGGTCGTGGGCTCGAGGTCGCAGCTGCCGAGTTCCAGGGCCCAGGCCACCTCTATGACCGTGTCGGTGGACATCAAGGTTGCACCGGTCAGGTCGGTGAACTTCTCGAGCCTGTAACGGAGCGTGTTCCCATGGACGTTGAGATAGGCAGCAGCACGAGCCACGTTCTGGCCGTTGCCGAGATAAGCACGAACGGTGTCCTCCAACACCTTCCCGAACTCGCCTTGCTCGCGCAGAGGTGTGAGATACCGGTCGACGAGGTGGCTACTCACCTCTGGATCGGCGGCGGCGGCGAGCCGCCAAGACAAGTCCTCGACACCGACCACACCGACCCGATTGAGACGGTTCCTCCCGACCACGCGATCATCGATGTGGCGATTAAGGGGGACAAGCCTCCGGCGAGCATCGAGGCCAGACCGTCTTCTGGCTTTGTCGAGTCCGGCAGCCCCGTTCTGGCCTACGTGGCGCTGGTGCTGGCTCTCGGAGTCGGTCACTCCGCCATGTTCGGGCCTACAGTCCGCCATGTTCTCGGAGATGTTCGAAACCCGAACCAGATATACCGGGTTCGCCGTCGGGCATGGCCAACCGGCGTTGGTCGGCCTGCTCGGCAAGGATTGTGTCGGTATCGTTGCTGGGCAACCCGAGGCACCTGACTCCGCATCGGCGCGGCAGGACAACGAACCCGACCTGACCTGCGAGTTTCGAGACGATCTCGATGCTGATGCCGAACAACGACTTGGTCCAGTCGATGAGCGTGCCGGTGTAGCCGGAGTCGGCCCAGACCAGGCGGATACTCGGGCACAGATAGCGCAGGCGAGCCAGGAGGTTGCGAGCGGCGACGCGGTCTTGGGCCTCGGCGCCGGTCACGAGCACGCAGATCAGGAGACCGAGCGTGTCCACGGCGATGTGGCGTTTACGTTTCTTGCCAGCGTCGAAGCCCCGACTCCGTGCACTGACGGTCTCGGCGGCTTTGACCGAGGCGGAGTCGATACTGCCGGCGCTGGGCCCAGCACGACGCCCCTGGGCCAGTCGTGCCCGATCACGCAGAGCGTCGAGCAGTGTTTGGGTGATTCCGACGGCCTCCCACGCAGCGAAGTGGTTGTACACAGTGGACCAGGGTGGGAAATCGCCTGGTAGCGCCCGCCACTTGATGCCGTTGTCGACCACGTACAGGATCGCATCGACGATCTCGCGGCGGCAGTGTTTGGCTCGACGCCCGCCTCGCCCGGCCAGCCATCCTGGCGTCGGTAGCAGCGATTCGACGATCGCCCACTGCGCCTCACTCATATCCGACGGATAGCGACGTGACCTGCGTGGCCGGCGATGCGAGGTAGCCAACAGGCAACATTGCCCACCCCGCGCGTGAACCAACGACATATTCGGGCACGATGACACCTCGGGACTCCTCGGTAGAGCGGATGACTAGGCATCAACCGATCTACCAGGAGTCCCTTCTCATCGCCGCAGTGCCCCGACCGACCAAGATCAGTTCAGGAACAGGCTCTCAGTCGTAGGTTTTCTCTGACCTGGGAGAACAGCGACAGCGACGACTGGTGAGATGTGGGGGCTTGCCAGGCCTCGAAAAGAAGGCGAGTGACGTTGGGGTCACCCGCCCAGCCTCTTTGAGAGACGTCGTTCACCGACGATGCGCCCTTGTATACCACCTGACCTGGTACGCGGAGAGTGTTTGCCTGGGATCAGAGCGCTGCGTGTCTCCCGAGCTGCGGGCCGCTACTCGGCGAGCAGACGGCCGTGAATGCGCAATGCTCGGGCGGCCTCGTGGTGCCGGTTCCTCTCTGCCCGGTGCAGTAGTCGCGCGGCGGCGTAGAGCTGGGCGACGCGACCCGTCGAGGTGTCGAGCACGCTGCGGAACTGCGACAGGACCGCGACGTAGGTAGCCGGAGCGAGCAAGCTGCAGCACAGCAGTTCCGCTGCGTCGGTGCCTGCCGGACCACGGCCCCACCCTTCCCAGCCCAAGAGCCCGAACTCAGGACACAGCACGTTGTTCCAGTGCAGATCACCGTGGACGGTCTCCCACCGCTCCACGTGAGTGGGCGCCTGGTCACCGAAGGTCTCGCGGATGCGCCGGGTGACCTGGTCCTGATCGGCATGGACACGACTGGTCGAGGTCCCGGCGAGAGTCGCGAGTGTATCTTTCAAAGTCGACCACCAGGAAAAAGGCATGGGCTCATCAGTAAACGGGATATCGGTGTTCGAGCACGGATGGCCGGGAAGCAGCGTGGACAGCTCGGCGCGCTGACACCTCCCGTCTCCCCACTCGAACGTGCCCAGCACGTGCGGGCGCGAGATCGTCTCGGGAAGATCGTTCGCGTCGGCGTTGCCGGTCCAGAACTGGCCGCGTGCCCACTGCGGGAACTCCGAGACCACCCGAAGCCACCGATCGCCACCTGAATCATCGCGTGCCCTCGCACCGATGGAACGCATCCGCCATCCGAACACGGGATCTCCGGTCACGGAAACAGCCATGTGCTCCGCGGCCAGGCCGAGATTGCCGCGCATCCAATCGGCAAAGCGACGGTCGGCGATCTCAGCAGCAGTGTGGCCCATTAGACGACGATGTGGCGCGGGGAGCGGTCGGGGTTGGCAAGGTAGCGGCGCCAATGGTCGAGGCGATCACGCTCATCCCATGTGACCCGCCGGAACCCGTACTCTCCGAGCTCGATGATGTCGGCACCGGATGTGGCCGCGAGGATCGATGAGTGCGTCGGACACACCACCTGTGCCCCGCGCCAACCAAGTTCGTGTATGAAATCGACCAGCCGCAGCCGCGAAGTGAACGAGAGCGCCGCCTCAGACTCACCCATGACGCAGCGACCGCGGCTGTCGACCATCTCCCGCAACACCGTTAGAAGTCCTTTCCCATGCGACATGGCCGACGTGTCATCGTTCCAACACCCCGGCACCCCGCCAGGTTCTGGGCCCTCTGAACTGCCATCTCCGCACGCAGGAAAGCCCCTCTGTTGAAGTGGCGGTCCGCCGAGCATCCGAGATCCGGCCGCAGTAGTTTCCAATGTCAGCAAATGGCCGAATGGAGATTTCGTCGCGCTCAGGCGATCGCTTCGAGGAGCGTAGATCTGCCGGACCCGTGGCTGCCGACAAATGAAGATCACCGCCTGGAACGTCAGCCCTTCCTCAGCGAACTCGGCCACGCACGGCACAGTGAACAGCCACCGGTCGCGCTCAGCGCAACCGGGGCGATTGGCCTCTCTGAAAAGGCCGCGTCGGACGAACACCACGCTCCCAGGTGTAGGCGTCGTAGCTCGGTAGGCACCCGCCATTGGGCCCGCATAACCCGGCGCCGGTCGGCCAGCATGACGGGTTACAGGCAGGTCCGCAGCTCGACACACAGAGGATCACGCACCGCCTTCGGCCGCGGAGTGAAGTGAATACGCAGTGTCACGCCGCCTCGGCCAAATGAGAGCAGCACCGCTGAACACCCGCCGGGTCATGACGGGCGACGGTTCCACCGGGCGGGCGTGGTCGAAGCCGACCTCATCGACGTCACCAGCAGGAGCACAACCGGCCGTACCTACCCTCTTTCGTGGTCGAGGAACTGCGCGAGCCGCGTCTCCAGACCATCACCAGCATTCGGCAGACGGAAAGCAGTGGCCGTCAACGTGCCGGGACTCCTGCCATGGACCGCGTCCCGCAGGAAAGCCTGCACGGTCTGCGGGTCGGGCAGGATGTCCTCGCCCAAGTAGGCCAGCGGCGTCGTATGGCCCATCCCACTCGTCTCCACCCGCAACGCCCACCCGGCCACCTCGTCCCAAGTGAGCAGAAGAGGCGAATCCGCCAGCGTCGGCACACGTGACTTCACCAGAACGATCACCGTGGCCAGTCCACCGTCGACGTCGACGTCTACCTCGTCGACCTCGTCGGCCATGTCTTCGGCAACACGGCGTACGTAGTTGACCAGGCCGCCAACCGCAGGGCTAGCCGTATCCATCGAGCACCCCATCATTCATTAGCGCGCCGTTTGCCCGGCCTGCAGAACGACTCATAACGCAGACCTGCAGGATGTCCGTCATCCGGTTACCTCGCCCGCTCAACCGGGAAACGCCTTCCGAAGGTGAAACCATCACGTGTAGGCGCCCACGACGTGACGTGCCCGCGGCGAAGACGTAGGGCGGC
Organism: Saccharopolyspora terrae; assembly: GCF_004348435.1. Taxonomy (NCBI): domain Bacteria; kingdom Bacillati; phylum Actinomycetota; class Actinomycetes; order Pseudonocardiales; family Pseudonocardiaceae; genus Saccharopolyspora; species Saccharopolyspora terrae. The sequence continues at coordinate 79,240 of NZ_SMKS01000017.1, forward strand.
TGCCCCGCCAAGGGCGGTTACGGGGAAACGGCGGTGGCCGTCCGTCACCGCTCTTGCGGGCGCATCGCTTGACCGACGGGATTGCCTCTAGCGGGTCGCGGACTTGACCGCGTGCCGGAACAACGGCGGAGCCGATCTAACCGAGCGTTCCGGTAATGAAAAGCGGGCACGCCGAAGGCCGGGCCAGGGAGGTCATTCAGGACCACGGTTTCCGCGCCGGTTTCCCACCGAAGTTGCGAACCTGCGAAGGATGACAAAGGTGCATCGTGTACTAAGGCGGCGACCTGCGGCCGAACCTTCGGGTGCGGTCGGAGACTGGCCACACGTAAGGCAGGTCGTTGGCGACTCCGGCGAAGAACCTGCGGTAGTGTTCGGGATCCTTGCGGAGCAGCGCTGACCGGTGGCTTCGGTGGAAATCATGATCACCCAGCCACGGCGGTAGTTCTCCAGCTCTCGCCAGCTCATCCTGCGACCGCACGACGTCCAGCCCAGTCGCTGCTCCCCACTCCTTGCGCATGCTCACCTCGCAGGTGTCGGGGCTCCCGGATTTCTTCCACACGCCGCATGTCGTGATGCCATAGCAGGTCAACGCTTCCTCGTAGCCCGCCCACATCGCCACTACCGGGTGGTGTTGCCAGCCGTAGCCGACGATGATCAACGCACGAAGAACTTGCAATGCTTCGACGCGCTGCTTGCCGAGTCGACGAGCATCGAGCACTTCGGCCGATTCGACGAAGTTCGGGTAGGGCAGGAACGTCTGCATACCTGCGGTGTGCCCAGCCCACCTCGCTGACAACCCTCAGCCACCGCGCCTACTCCCAGCGAACGCTCCGCAGCGTACTGCGGCTCTTCACGGCCCACCGGGGTAGTGCGGACAGCGCTCCTTGGCTGAGGCACTCCGGCTCTGAGACACGAGTGGTGGTTCGTGGCGGCAGCGGTAGCCACTTTCGTTCTTCGAACGGCGCTAGGAGACGACGGAACTCGAACCCCGCATCGACAGCCCCGGATCCCAGCATGGGCCTGAAACGGGTGACCCGCCCGGCCGCTGGTGAATTTGCTGCCTAGGCACAGGTTATCGATCGAGCACCGCTCGCGGTTACGCGAACAGTCACAGGGGTAACCCATGAGCCGGTAGTCCTGCATCAGACCGAGACCGGAGCTCGCTCGAGGAGGCGGAGACGTGAAGGCTCGCGCACCCGACGCCGCCCGACGGACGCCTCCCGGCCGCAACCTGCTCGCCGGAGTTCTGCTGGGTCTGGGCACAGTGGCTTTCATCGACGAAGTGGTCTTTCACCAGCTGCTGCACTGGCACCACTTCTACGACCGTTCTACCAGCGGTATCGGCTTGGTCTCCGACGGACTCTTCCACGCGTTTAGCTGGTTCGCGACAGTCGCCTCCCTGCTCATGGTCGCTACCCTGCGCCGCGAACGCGCTTTCAGCATCGCGGCCTTCGCGGCTGGCTGGCTGACCGGAGCCGGGTTCTTCCAACTCTACGACGGCCTCGTCCAACACAAACTTCTGAACCTGCACCAGATCCGCTACGGGGTGGACTTGACGCCCTATGACCTCACGTGGAACGCCCTCGCTGCCGTCCTGCTGCTGGCCGGAATCGCGTGGTGGGCTCTGCTATGGCTTCATTACCGCACCGAGCACCAAACACGCTAGAAGGCGTTGTCGATGCGTCATCATTCCACTCGAGTGCGGTGCTGATGAGCACCCGGGAATGCGTTGTCGTGCTGCTGTCGGGCATCGCCATCCTAGGATATGCGATCGCGACCGCGATACTGCGGAACCGGGGCACCCAGTGGCCGACATACCGCTCGGCGTTGTGGGCTGCTGGGTGGTCGTGCGCCGCAGGAACCCTGGTGGGGCCGTTCGCGGAGCGCGCCCACCACGACTTCGTCGTCCACATGGCCGGACACATCCTGCTTGGAATGCTCGCACCCGTGCTCATCGTCTTGGCGGCTCCCGTCACCCTCGCTTTGCGGGTGCTACCGGTACGCGCCGCTCGCACGTTGGCTCGCTGCATCAACTCGCCGCCGATGAGGGTGCTGACACGGCCGACCATCGCAACATTGCTCAACATCGGCGGTTTGTGGGTTCTCTACCGAACCGGCGTGTACGCGGCGATGCAGACCGAACCGTGGTTGCACGCCGCAGTCCACTTGCAGGTGCTAACGGCCGGCTTCGTGTTCACCTTCGCCGTCCTTGGTGGCCCCGACCCCGCACCTCACCGCTCTCACGCGGCCTGGCGCGCCACGGCGTTGATCGTGGCCGTGGCCGCCCACAACGTCCTGGCGAAAACCGTCTACGCCGCGCCTCCCGACGGCGTGAGCGCAGAACAGGCACAGGCAGGCGGCCAGCTCATGTACTACGGCTCCGCACCAGTAGAAATCTTGCTGCTCGTACTCCTGTGCCGGTCCTGGCTCACGTCCCGGTCAGCTACCACTCCACACTGATTAGATCGGTCGGAACCGGGACGCCCAGCACGCGCACTGCCAACCGGCGATACGCCGCGTCCGAGCATGAACCGAACCACCCGATTCACTGCAGCCTTCCCCAGTGCGCATCAAGCCCACGACCACAATCACGATGAAAAGAAGAAGACTACGGGCAACAGATCACAGACATCGCCGCAGAAGCGAAGAACGCTCCAGTCCGCTGAACCAATGCACTCGCAGAATTCCAGTCCACCAGGTCGTCGGTAGAACGGGCCGTCGAGGTGACATACGAACGCGGCACACCTTCCGTTGTCGTACATCAAGCTTTGACACCGCGGACCACCACCAATTCCTCCGTGCGTTGGCCTACCTCGATGAGCCCTCGCTCCTCGAGGTAGCGCACGCGTTGCCGCAGCACCGGTCCGAACGGCTGGCACCGGCGCGCGACAATAGACGCTGCCAGGCCCGAACTTCGAAGGCGGTTCACCGTTTCGTCGACATCGGACAGTCCGGATTGCACCAGGAGCAACTGGCCGCTACGCCTGAGCATACCTGGTGCCACGGAACACAACACGTCCAACACCGCACGGCCGTCGTGTCCCGCGTCCCATGCACGCGCAGCGCCGCGTAGTGGCGGAGCAGAGACCGACGACGGGATGTAAGGAGGATTGGAAAGCACGAGGTCGAACCTGCACGACGCCAGCACCGCGAGCGACTCAACCCTTTGCACCTCGACGCGCAGACCCCTAATCCGCGCGTTGACCCAAGCTGTGAGCACGGCGCGTGCAGAAACATCTACCGCAGTGACGCTTCTGGCACCACACCGCGCTGCGACCATTGCGAGCGCACCCGTGCCAGTTCCTACATCAAGTACGTCCAAGCCGGCACAAACACCCGAGCGTTTCAGAACGTGCTCCAGCAGGTAGGTATCGCCCTGCGGCCGGTACACCCCTGGCGAGCTAAGCACCCACATCTTCATACTTTTCCCATCAACAACCCAGTTCAAACATCAGCTCGTTGATGGGGGTTTACAAAATGCGCTGCGACTGCAGCCGTCGTGGTACGGGAGAGGCGAAACGAAAGGGAATGATTCCTGTTAGGACGCCGTGGGAGTGCCCCGCGGCGGCACCTGCGGTTCAACTGGGCTGGGCACGTACGCCCCAGAACGAGAATCCGGCCCCCACGCGCCGCTCGTCATCCCACCGGGTTGCTTCTGCGCCTCCGCAACCGCCTAAGGCCAGATCAACATCCAGACTCGCCGCCCACGGCCCGACCTCTCAGAGGCATCGCCGAGAAAGTGTTACCTTCCGTGCAATCACGCGTGGAGGCGGCGCCACCCCACCCGATCAAGACCGCGGTCACTATAAGGGCTCGTTCGTCGGGCCTCGCCGGACAGGCCTTCACCTGCCAGACGTGGATTCCAACCTCCTCATCGAACCGAACCGGCCTTGGCCGTCGAGTGGGCGAACCACCTCCGGGTCCCACACGTCGGGGCCTCCCACCACCTCGAACGCTTTATGTCGTCCCGCAGTCGGGTAACCACTTGCAATGAACCATGACCACGAAGAGCTTCCGCTGGTGCGTGATCTCGACGAATTGGTCGAGTTCGTACTGCTCGAAAGGAGGGGACTCGGGCTCTACGTGCGCTGGTCGCGCGGGCCAACGGTCGACGCGGGCTCTACGAGCAGTGACGAGCTCACCGGCGTCGAGCTTCCAGGACTCTCAGCGAACCCCTTACAAGTCGAGTCGTGGTGGGGCGACCGTTCACTGCGGCTTTGGGTCGCGCGGAGGCTCTACGACTACGAACACCTGCGCAAGCGCCGCCCTGAGCCCGACGTGCGAGCGTGGCTGCTGCGAGGCGTAGAGGTCGCACGGGGCCCTGACAACGAACCTCTCGTTCGTTGCCAGCAGGCACTTGCCTGGGTGGCCGAACATGCCCTTCAGGAAGCACGAGGTTTGGTCAAAAATTACCACGGTGGTTGGGGACCGCTGGACCGTTACACGTGAGGCCACCAGTCCATTCGGAGGCGTTCCCACGCGATTCGCGCTCCCCTCCCGGAGCCGGCATTTTGTAACGGCCCTGCGGCTGGCCTGCACGATGATCGTGATGAGTTGTTCGGTCGTTGATCAAAGCGTCCTCAGTCCCATCAGAGGAAGGCCGTGGTGCGCCACAGCAATAGAGCAACCGTCGTTCTGCTCGACGTGTTCGCGGACAGCTCGCTTGCATTGACCGCGTAAGCCGGCATGCACCGAAGGTCCAGCACCAGAACCACCGATTGCGACCCAATCGTCGAAACCTCAACCCCCTCGCCTGGTGCCCTCCATGATTTCTTTGAAGGATTCGAGAGCACGCTCAACCTTCTGCTGAGGGTCCGCGAACAGCGTGGCCACGGCCTCCGCCACCCCGCCCCCCGGCACGTCGTACCGCAAGCTCACTTCTACTCCTGTACTCTCCCCATGGTCGTCGAACCGTACCGCCCCCGCCGTGGAAACGGTGTTGGACTCCTCGGTGTGCTCCTCGATTGATTTCCACGCGATTTTGCGGCCTGGCTCGTCCTCGACGATCCGCGCGTCCCACTCGACGTTCTTGCCTGCGGGTCCGGAGACCACCCAATGCGTTGTCTCGGCTTCAGCGCTTCGCGGTTCCACCCGTTGTACGTCGGGGAAGATTTCGGGAACGTGGGTGAGCGGGCGCCACCACTGATAGCACTTCTCGGCGGGCGCTCGCACTTCCAGGTAGTGGGCTACTGACCCCATTTGCTCTCCTCGTTCATCTCGTTCAGGTGCGTTCGGCACCCGTCTGCAGCTGGGAACGTTGGTCCCGATCTAGCTAACGGGGCCGTATCGGACAGGTTCGTCGGCCTCGGCGAGCTCGAGCTCTGCGGTGGCCTGCACGAGTTCGAGTAGCTCGCGGTCGAGCCCGGGGGCGAACTCCTCTGGACGCGGGTCAGCAATGTCAATCGGCACCCCTTCGGGCGCCTGCGCGGTGCCCAACGACTTGCCGGGGTCCGAGGGCGACGCCCCGCGGAAGATCTTGCCCGCCTCTGAGAGGTGGTCGAGGTCGAAGGTGTACTGCTTGTTTTCCAAGCCACGCTCGAGCAGTGTGGCGACTTCGGGGAACTTCTCCGCCGAAGTCTTCGGAATCGGCAAGGTCTTCGACCAGTTCACCCCGAGGCTCTCCAACGCCTTGGCGTAGGCGTTCTCGTGCGCTTGATCGCGAACGATCAGGTAGGCCACCGTGGACCGCAAGGTGCGGTTTGCGCTCATCTCGTAGATCCGGCACTTCTGCAGTCGGCCAGTCGACTCCAACATCAAGTTGTACAAGAGGTCCAGTACGAGGTTTCCGCTGTTGTAGACGTACGAACCGGACCACGGGTTGCCGACCGCGTCCACGGGCATCGCACCTTGCGCACCGACCAGGAAGTGGTGAATGTTCCCGTCGGACAATGCGTTCGACAGTGGAGTCGCTCCTCCTGCCGCGGGTTCGTCCAGGTCGGTGGCTGTGCCGTTGTAACGAGGCGAGCCGTCGGTCAGGCGAGCGATCGTGGTCGCGATCAGCTCGACATGGCTTATCTCCTCCGTGCCGATTCCGTGCAGCAGGTCCCGAAATGGCTTGGCTTGCGCGCCGCGGAAATTGAAGCTCTGGAAGAGATACTGCATCATAGTGCGCATTTCTCCGAATTGTCCACCCAACCCCTCCTGCAAAGCGTTGGCCGCCCCCGGATCCGGCTCGTCCGGGACGATCTCGTTGATCATTTTCTGCACGTGGTAGAACATGGCGCTCCAAAAATGGCTTCGGTGGTAATCTCGACTCTGAAATTAGCGTGCCACCGTCACGAACCGCAGGTTTCGTTCAGGAGACGCGATTTCGGCGCACGGGGACTGCCTGACAATCCGCGATAGTACGAACTGGGCCCGCGATGAGTGTTCTAATCACGTGCCGCAGTGTCCCGCCGGCGACAGTCGTACCACTTGGCACTCCCGCAACAGCTGCACAAGATCGCGGATGCCTTGTCGAAATGACTGAGAGGTCGAGGCGCGCCGACCAGCCCTATCGACCACCCTTCACATCTTGTTTCTCATCTACGCGAAGCGCCACACCCAAGGCGAAGAAACTAGGCGCCCATTCCCCCACGAAGATTCCCCAACGGTCCGCTCGGGCGGTCGATTCCGAGGCGTTGAGCGATGCGGCCCAACTGATCACGCTCAGAGCAATAGAGATCAGCCCTGCGGCGAACATGTGGTCGGACGTAACGCCCTTCTTTCGCAGAATGGTCAACACCGTGGCCTCCAGTGAGATCAAGGAATTTGCTTCTCCTCTTGCATTTCCCGGCACGACCAACCCTAAACTCGACCGCCGCCCTGTAGTCGACCAGAGCGGCAGAAGCGATCAGAACCAGGTTTCTCGCGTGGGTCACGCGAGATGCATGTCGTCGGCACGTCGATGCTCGCAGCAGCATGCCGGTGGTTGGGCCGTCGCCGCACCTCCCGGAAGGCGCTGTGTGCGGGACTCAGCCGCGGGGCCGACGCCGAACTGGGAAACGTGATCCAGATACTGCCGTGGTTCGTCTGGGCGCGCACCAGCGCCAAAACCCCCAGCCGCAGCACGAGAGCAGTTCTCTCCGGTGACATCCGGTGTCTGAGCGAACTTCAGGGCAGCGTGCTCAATTCGTGACCGCGAGCAGCACGACAACGTCGAGCACCGCGATCACCAAAGTGAACCGAAACGCCGTCGGGCTGTGCGGGGAACGTACCGCGATCGTGGCTGTCACGAGAGCTAACACAATTCCGGCCGACGAAGCCGCGGCAGTGAACGCGGTCGGCGTGACTTGCGGGGCGGTGCCGAGGACGACCGATGCGGCAGCCAGTGCTGCGACCATGACGATTGCGCCGGCCTGCGGGCCTAGCCGATGTGGGAGGCCGCGCACCCCGGTCTTCGCGTCGTCCCGCAGGTCGGGAAGAGCGTTCGCGACATGTGCTCCGAAACCGAGCAGTGCGCTGACGACCGGCACCCACCACGGCGGCCAGGGCTGTCCAGGCAGCGCCGCATATGGCGCCACGGGCAGCGCGCCAAAGGCAAGCACGTAGGTCGCACCGGACCAGGTCGTCCCCTTCAGCCCGAGGTTGTACGCCCACGCCGCGGCGATTCCTATCAGCAAAGCCGCAGCGGGACGAGGCCCGAGCAACGATGACAACACGATCGCGGCAACCAGCGCCGCAAATGCGGTGAGGCCAACGGCCACCACCGGGACTGTTCCTACCGCGACCGGTTTGTCTTTTCGTCCGACTGAGCGATCTCGCGCGGCGTCGATCCAGTCGTTGGACCACCCGACCGACAACTGACCAGTCAGCACTGCTGCACCGAGCAACACCACCTGTCCAAAGCGGAGCCCCAGACCAGCGGCGAAAACCACAACCAAAGATGTCACCGCAAGTCCCGGCGCCGGGTGAGAGGTGCGGATGAGACCTCGTGCCAACTCCTGCCAGCGTCGCTTGTTCGGTGCAGAACGTCGAGCACTGTTGTGTCCCTCTGCGGAACAGGTCATCTGGCGAGTGTAGGCGGAAGTCGTACCCTGGAAACGGTGACAACCATTTCGGCCGTGCACGGAACGCTCCCGCCACATCGGTATCCACAAGCGCAGCTGACCGAGCTGTTCAGCCGGATGTGCCTACCAGACCGGACTGCGCGAGCCGTGGCGAACCGAATTCACACCAGCGCACGTGTCGCTACCCGACACCTGGCGCTGCCCATCGAGCAGTACGACGAGCTGGATGGTTTCACCGCGGCGAACGACGCGTACCTCTCCGCAGCGGTGGATCTCGGATGCGACGCCGCACTCGGCGCTCTCAAAGCCGCTGGGTTCAGCGCCGCGGACGTGGACCTCGTGTTGTCGACGACGGTTACAGGGATTGCGGTCCCTTCCCTCGACGCGCGGATCGCGGCACGCATCGGCATGCGTCCGGACGTCAAAAGGGTGCCGGTAGTGGGACTTGGCTGTCTAGCAGGGGCAGCGGGGATCGCGCGGTTGCACGACTTCCTGCGTGGCTGGCCGAGTGCGGTGGCGATGCTGGTCTCGGTCGAGCTGTGCTCCCTCACCGTCCAACGCCAGGATCACAGCCCTGCCAACATGGTGGCGGCAGGGCTGTTCGGCGACGGTGCTGCCGCACTCATCGCGGTGGGAGACGAACGTGCTGCGGGGTCGACGGGACCACGTGTGGTGGACTCCGTGAGTCACCTCTACGAGAACACCCAGCGTGCCATGGGGTGGGACGTCGGTGACTCGGGCCTGAAGGTGGTGCTGGGAGCGGAAGTGCCTGACCTCGTGCGCGCGCACCTGCCGCAGGACGTCGAACAGTTGTTGGCCCGGCACGGGCTCGAGACCGCGGACATCGCCCGGTGGATTTGCCACCCCGGCGGGCCGAGGGTCATCGAGGCCGTTCAATCGGTGTTGGGCCTCGACGAGGACGACCTGGCGATGACGTGGCGCTCCCTGCACCGGATCGGCAACGTGTCGTCATCCTCGGTGCTCCACGTCCTCGCCGACACGATCACTTCCAGACCCGCGTCCCCAGGGGATTGGGGCGTGATGATGGCTATGGGCCCCGGGTTCTGTGCAGAACTGGTGCTCCTGCGGTGGTAACCCAAGCCTGGTACACGGTCCTGGTGGGCCTGGTCGCAACAGAGCGGCTGGCCGAATTGGCGGTCGCGAAACGGAATCTGGCGTGGAGTTTGTCCCGAAGCGGGCGAGAGACCGGATCCGCTCACTACCCCTTCATGGTCGCGCTGCACACCGGCCTTCTGTTCGGCTGCGTGATCGAGGTGTGGCTGACTACTCGAGGCTTTTCGGGCTTGCTGGGTTGGCCGATGCTCGCTTTGGTCGTCGCGTCGCAAGCACTGCGGTGGTGGTGCATCCGCGTTCTCAAGCACAGTGGAACACCCGCATCGTGATAGTCCCAGGCCTCCCCCTGGTCACCGACGGCCCATACCGTCTTCTCCCCCACCCGGACTACGTCGCGGTGGCCGTCGAAGGGTTCGCCCTGCCGCTCGTGCACGGCGCGTGGCTAACAGCTGTCGTTTCACCGCGTTGAACGCGACGCTGCTCTCAGTGCGGATGCGTGCGGAGGACAAAGCGTTGAGGTCGGCACGTGCTTAGGCATTGTCACGACGTCGTGGTCGCTGGTGGCGGTCCCGCCGGCCTCGCGGTCGCGCTGGGGTGTGCACAAGCTGGCTTGGACGTCGTCGTGGCGAGGAAACGCCCCGGAGTGATCGACAAAGCCTGTGGAGAAGGCTTGATGCCTGGCGCCGTCCGTGCACTTCGCGCTCTTGGGGTCGACCCGCCCGGCCACCCCATCGAAGGCATCACCTATCGACAGAACTCTACGGTCGCCCGCGCTGCGTTCCGCACCGGGTCCGGCAGAGGGGTACGACGCACAGCACTGCACAACGCTCTGCGCTCCGCGGTAGAGCGGCACGGCGTACCGATACTGGCGACCCCGATCAGCCACGTCTCTCAACACAGCGATCACATCCGCGCAGGCGAATTGCGAGCGCGATACCTCGTCGCCGCTGATGGGCTGCATTCCACGGTCCGCGAACTCGCCGGACTGAGAAAGGTCAACACGGCAGGCTCGACGCGCGTCCCGCGTTGGGGTTTGCGCCGCCACTACGCCCTCGTTCCGTCCACCGACACAGTCGAGGTGACATGGGCACCGCAGTCCGAAGCGTACGTAACACCGGTCGGACCGAACACTATCGGGGTCGCGATCCTCTCCTCTGTCCGCGGCGGTTTTGCACAGCAACTCTCTGCCTTCCCAGACCTGTCAGCACGAATCGCGGATGCGGAACCGATTACCTCCGCCCGTGGTGCTGGCCCGTTCCGCCAGCAAGCATCGAGCCGCGTCGCGGGCCGCGTCCTGCTCGTTGGGGACGCAGCCGGCTACGTGGACGCCCTCACCGGGAAAGGACTAGCGGTGTCTCTGTTGACCGCGGCAGAGCTCGTGCGCTGCATCATGATGGATCGGCCCCTCCGACTACGAGCGCGCCTGGAAGAGAACGTCACGGCGGTCACGATGGCTCACCGAGGCCCTGCTGTGGGCCAGGCGCCAACCGTCGCTCGCCCGGCGGATCGTGCCGACCGCCGCCAGAAGTCCGCGGCTCTTCGCGTTTGCTGTCGACCAGCTCGCACGATGACGTCGCTCTCAAGGGGAGCGCCAGCAATGGCCGTGGGCATGGTGTCCACACCATCGGCAACGAAGGCCCCGTTTGGCCACACCGTGCGCCGCGACGCCTTTGAGACCGCATGGCCTCAGTCGCTGGCGCCCCTTCCAGAGGTGCCTTCATGGTCACTCGTCGAACGGCGGCGGGTGGCTGCTTGCCAGATCAGCGCGCCTAGTGCGGTCATCCCGAGGCCCAGGAAGAGGTGCAACCAGTTGTCTGCAGTATTCAGTGGGACGAAGTTGGCCGCGCTGTCCATGTCGACGATGAGGCCATAGATCCACAACACCAGGTATACAGCGCCTCCCCCGATGAGAAACGAGATCGCGCCGCCGGCGGTTCGGGCGAGAACGAGGCCGACGATGCCGAACAGAAGGTGCACGATGTTGTGCAAGATCGATACGTGGAAAATACCAAGCAACATCGCAGTGGAGTGGTGGCCTGCGAATGTCATCCCCTCATATTCGGTTGTGACCCCAGGGATGAAACCAAGAATACCGACGAGCAGGAAAACTCCCGCCACGACTGTTGCGGCGATCCGCGCGGGTGACTTGTTCATTGATCTGCCGGTCGTTGTCCCGCTCATGATGATTCTTCCCTTCTCGCGCTTTGGCAGGCTCTCGGCTACCCGCTATGAGTCGCAGCGACACGTCGCGACCGAGGGAACGGCCGGTACTACACTTGGCGACTTGCAACGGACGACGGCATCAGACCGTTGTTTTGATCGTCACTGCCCAACGCTCACCTGGGTGGATCTTCTGCACGACCAACGTACCCGCGGTAGAATTGAGAAGTCACCTTGAACCCGTGACGGTGGGAGCCGTAAACCGACTGCGTTGCTTAGGACTCACAGAGTGTGTGGGCTGGCACGTAGTAGCGGCGGCCCCGATTCGGCCTCGCCGCTGACGATGGCATTTTTGCTGGATCGATTTGGCAGAGGCAGGAGCCATGGCTCATCATCCTCTCGAAGATATGTACGCCGCCCGGGACGCGCTCGACCGGGCCGCCCGGAGATGTGCAAGGACTGACCTCACTCAACTAGATTGGCCTCCGTTCGGTGCGGCGCTCCTCGGAGTTCTGGGGTCTTTGCACCACCTGGCTGGCGAGTTGACCAACAAGCTCGACCAGGTGGACCGAGAGAACCTGTACCGGGAAGCGCTGCGCGACCGTCCCCACGAAGCTCTCGATCGGGCGGTCAGAGATCTCGAAGGCATGACCGTAATTCTCGATTCAGCTATGCGGCACGCTGGAAATTATTGGGAAGAGGTGCAGCACATCCACGAAGACACCGACTCCCGCGAGCGGGAGTGATATCGGTGTTCAGAATCTTCATTGCCCGGTGAACGCCTCACACATCGTACGGCCATGGGCGACATCCACGACGCGACGAAGCGGAAATGGTCATCGCTACCAGCACTCAGTTTGCGATCGCGGCCATTGGGCAAGCTGAGTACCGCCGACGATCCCGCAGCGCACAACTTGTGGCCAAGGGACGAGCGGGTGGCTACTTCTCCGCTACCCCGCCAAAGGCCACCGTTCTAGAGTGGTATTGCTGTCCGGCGGAATGAGATCCTGAGGCCACACCCGCTCTGGGGAGTCCTCTTCGTGAAAATGGTGCTGGCCTCGGTCTAGCGGTTCCGTTCGACATTGCTGTGGCGTCGTCTCGATCTGCGGTGCGGCCGGCTCACACCGCAGATCGACCAATCAGGTCGGCAGACGCTCGTCGGCAGCGCACCATCGCTCACAACGGCTCACCCACGCAGCAGTCATTCATGGTGGCACGTCAACGGCTGGCCCACTTCCTCTGTGCGACTACGGTTGTGCGGCGCGCAGCAGAGTGGTCGCCCTGATTGCAGATGCCGCCACGGGCGATGGAGCGCCGCTCACGTTCGACGCGCGGCCGCGTACGCGGGCTCGCGAAGCTGCTCGATCGCAGGTGGCCAGGCGAATCCCGGTAGGACGTGAAGGGTCGGATCGAAGCGGACGGGCTGGTCGGCCGTCGCCGCGGCGCGGCCCGTTAGGTCCAACCTGCCGAATGGCCACCACCGTCCAGTCGGCGTGGCGGCGAGCAGCCGGAAACTCGCCACCGAGCCGTCTGGAGCCAACGGCACGGCAGCGAGCAAGACCAAACCACCCGCTGCACTGTACGGCAGGAGGGAACCGTACGTACCCGAAAACGGTTCCCGGCGGGGCAGGAGGAAAAAGCGCAGGCTTGGCCGCAAACCGGTGGTGGCGAGCAAGAGGTCGTGGCGGTCGCCGGAGGGCCCGCTGAACGTGAACGCGAGGCCGAACACGTCGGGTAAGAGCTTGGGGAGACCCATCGACCTGGAGATGCGGACCAACCCGTGATTCTCGCCGGCTTCGTCCAGCCATTCCACAGCCCACGGCTGCGGCGACCCCGCTCGCCGCAGCACGGCTTCGTACACCGTGCCGTGCGGGTGCAGTGGCTTGCCGCGCCTCATCCGGGCGACAGCCCCGAAGACCACGCCCACCACAGCACCGACACCGGCACACCACATGCCCCTCGGGATGCCCTGGAGGACAGGGCGTTACACCTCCGCCAGTCGCTGGCGCCCCAGAGGTGTCGCAGAGGGAGATCGAGCAGCCATGCCTGCCCCGGAGACGGCGCGCCCTCGCTTCCACCGAGCCGCGCTTCACCCCTGTTGACGCGCAATGCGGTCGTCTGCGGGTTTAAAAAGCCAGCTCGTGGCAAACCTGACGTTGCGGAACCGCTTCTACGAAACTCGCGGCTGTAGCGCGAAGGTTGCACAATCTTTGTTCGAGAGCATGGCTCGAAGAGCAATCAGCAGGGAAGAAATATCCGGAGCAGGCGGCAAGCTGAAATGCCACCCGCACCCACTCCACCCTCTCGCGGAACGCCAAGCGAGCGAATCGGAGTCGATCTCTCCACTTGGAAATCGGGCCTTGTGGAGCACGGAACAAGACACGAAGGGGTACTAAAATGAGACGACTGGCTCGTACGGTAGCGGCGGCAGCTCTCGCGGTCGGCTTGACGGCTGCGCCGGGTGTGGGATTTGACGCGGCACCACTCTCAGCAACCGCCGCAAGTCGTGTCGTCCACATGCAGGAGCAACCAGAGCAGAAGGACGACAACAATCAGTACTGGGGCCTGTTCGGCTTGCTGGGTCTGGCCGGCCTCGCTGGGCTGATGCGGCGCCAGCAGCAGAGCAGGGAACGGCCGAGTGCGGGGCGCGGGCCTAGCGCGTGAGGCGTGGCAGCCGACCGCCCGCCTCGGCACTACATCGGAGGCCAAGAATGCGTTTTCGCAATGTGGAGATCAAGCCGATTGGCGGTGCGGTCGGCTGCCTGACCATGGTCCTCATCTCGGTTGTGCTGTCCGTGGCGTTGACGCTCGTGTTGAACTACATGCGGTGAATTCCACGCCACGCCAGCCATCACCGAAAGCGGGCGCACCCGGGCTGGAAAGCCCACGGTTCGCAGGCCCAGGCCAAGGCAACAGCTCGGCGCTCTACATCTGAGGGTCCACATTGGTCGGTAGTAGGCCGCCGGGAGAGCCCAGAACTCTGAACGTCACCCGCCACCGGCACCCTTATCGGGCGCCGGTGGCGGCCAGGTAGCGGCTTCGCCACGTCATCACGGAATTTCCTGCGGTTGACATGCTTGCAAGCGAAGACCGAAGCTCCGCACGTCAGGCGCCAACCACAAGCCTGAGAGCCCTGCGTCGCCGACCGGGCATATCACCAAACGCACACCATGCCCTCTAACTGAAACGGTGCTTGCGCGCGTACATGTCTCGGTCGGCGCTGTCCAGCAGGGCTCGGTAGGGGGTCGAGGCGCTTCGCGTGATGGCCATTCCCACGCTGGCGCCCGACCTGATGCGTAGATCGGGTGCGGTGGGCTCCGTGTTCAGACTGCGGTCGACTCGGGCGCGCAGTTCCTCGGCCTGGGCCTCGTCGGCCACGCTGGCGAGCACGACGAACTCGTCACCACCGACGCGAGCCACGGTGTCGGCGGTGCGCACGGCGCCTTGCAGCTCGCGTGCGGCGGCCTGCAAGATCTCGTCACCCGCGACGTGTCCGTAACGGTCGTTGATCTCCTTGAACCCGTCCAGGTCGATCAGGAACACGGCGAGTACACCTTCCTGCTCCGGGAACTTCGCGAGCTCCTGCTCGAATCGGTCCATGAGCAGGGCGCGGTTGGCCACACCGGTAAGGGGATCGTGCAACGCCATGCGGGTCAGCTCGGCCAGGCGGCCCTCCTCCACCTGCGCATCGTCGCCGAGCGGCTCGTACTGGCCGACCACGTAGGCTGGCCGGTCATCCAGCCCTCGGATCAGACCGAGGCGGGCCAAGATCCAGAACGGGTGGCCGTCCCGGTGCCGCAGGCAGATCTCCAGACTGGCCGAATCGTTGCACCCATTCCGAAACTCGGCGTATAAGGCTTCCACCGGTTCCTTGTCGCCGTTGTAAATCAAATCGGTGCACAGTTGGCCCACCAATTCCTCGCGGCGATAGCCGACCAACTCGCACAGCCTGACGTTGGCCTCGGTGCAGCGTCCCTCCAGAGTTGTCAGGGCTATTCCGATGGGGGCGTTGATCAGTGTCTTGCGCCAGAGAAGCTCAGACTCGTGGCGAGCGGTAATGTCATGGAACTGGGAAACGATCAGTTCAGGGCTGCCGTCCTGCGCTCTGATCAGTGAACTGTTGACGAGCACCAGGATCACACTGCCGTCGCAGCGCAGGAGCCGCTTCTCCGCCGAGAAGCTCTCGATCTCCTCCAACAACATGCTCTGGACTGCTGTTTCCGTCAGCACGTAGTCATCCATGTGGGTGACGTCAGCGGGCAGCAGTTCGAGCAGCACCTCGCGGTCGTAGCCGAGCAGACGGCACATGGCCGGATTGACGTCCACGTGCCGCCCCTGCAGGTCGAGCAGCGCGATAGGACCGGAGACCTGATTCCACAGGGCCTCCCACAACGCGGTACCGCGTGTGCTTCGTGCCCCGACTCGCATAACACCGATACTAGCTGCCGACAGCGAGCATGTGCGAAGACTGACAGCGCGTGCAGGGGCAACCCAGCCAAGGGTTTAAACGGGAAGAAGATGTGATCGATTCCACTGAGGTGATCTCAGTGGATTCGGTTGTGTTCGTGGTGGGTGAGTACGAGTGCGGCTTGGATGATGTTGCCGATTTTGCGGGGGCTGGCGGTGATGTGGTGGAGGGTGCGCCAGCGTTTGGTGA
>NZ_SMKS01000156.1:0-730 GCF_004348435.1 Saccharopolyspora terrae
CGATAGGTGATCACGTGGGGTCCTGGTTCTGAAGATGATCTTGTGGTGAGACCTTCTTCTACCAGGACCCCACGCCCACATCTCCTCAGGCCCTCAGCCATCCCCATTCCACTGAGATCACCTCACTAAAATGGAGGACGTTCGGCAATCCGTTCGGTTAGCTTGCCGCACGAGGCATAATCCCCTCCGTGGCGTGGCGCCCCGGCTTGACTGCCCCCATCGAGCCGGGAGCCGAGTAGAAAACCGCCCCGCGTCCGACCGACAAATCGGTCAGATGCAGGGGCGGTTTCTCGCCAAAAACGCCGACAACCCCCTGAAGCCGCCCTTGCCAGCACCATGTGATTACCTATGACGGCGCTGCCTACAACGAGATGAACGGTATTCAAGGCATTTAAAGCAAGTGGCCGTACTCGTCGCGTCCATCCGCAGCGACAGAACCAGGCTGCCCGGGCACCTGAGTCGCTTCTATGCTGATCAGCACAACAAAGAGGCGACAAGGCTGGGCAAACTTGCTGAGCTGCTGTGCTACAGCGAGCTCGGCACCCGTTTCCCGGTCGCCGGCGGCGAGTACTCGATCGTCGCCCGGGTGCTCGGGCGCGGCGTCGGCTGGATCACCTTCGTCATGAGCCTGGCGATGATCGTCGTGGTGCCGCCGGTGATCGCGCTCGGCACAGCCGAATACCTGAGTTCCGCGCTCGAACTGCCCACCGCCGCCACCGGCGCGGTGGTG